>NZ_JBJZOG010000005.1:0-151024 GCF_047200535.1 Micromonospora mangrovicola
GAGACGCCGGGTCAGCGTCCCACCGGCACCTGCTCCGCGGTGCCGGCGGGGACGCTCGCCGGCCAGCCCAGCCGACGTACGCCGGGGACGGCGGCGGTGCCGGCGCAGGCGAACAGGACCAGCAGGCCGGCGACCGCGAGGGGCGCGGGCGGCCCCCAGGCCCGGGCGGCGAGCGGGGCCAGGGCGTACCCGAGCGGCATGGCGCCCAGCGACATCAGCCAGTCGTACGAGGTGACCCGGGCCAGCACCTCGGGCGGGAACTGGCCCTGCACCACCGTCTCCCAGACCGGGTTGAGGAAGCCGAGCGCGGTCAGCGCGAGGCAGTAGGCGGCGATGGTCACCGGGGCGGGCGCGGCGGCGGCGAGCAGGAGCAGCGGCGCCGCGTACGCAGCGAGGGCGAGGTTGCCCAGCAGCACCGGCCGGGCCGGGCGGACCCGGGCGGCGAGCAGCGACCCGGCCAGCAGGCCGACCGCCCCGACCTGCTGGAGCAGCACCCAGACGCCTTCCCCGCCGAGGCGCTCCACGGCGACCAGCGGTCCGACGGTGAGCAGCACCGCAGCGGCGCCGTTCCACACGCCGTGGGCGAGCAGACTGCTCCAGTACCAGTCGCGGGAGCGGACCTCCCGCCAGCCGTGCACCAGGTCGGCGCGCAGCGACCGGTGCGGGACGGGCACGTGCCGGACCCGGATGACCGCGAGCAGCGCGGCGCTGGCCGCGAACGAGGCCGCGTCCAGCACGAACGCCCAGCCGGGGCCGGCGGTCCAGATCAGCAGCCCGGCCAGTGCGGGGCCGGCCAGTCGGCTGGCGTTGGCGGTGACGCCCATCAGCGCGTTGGCGCGCTGCCGGCCGTCGGCGTCGACCGTGCCGGCGACCAGCGGGGACGCGGTGGGGATGGCGAATCCGGAGGCCGCGCCGCCCACGGCCGAGGCCACCGCGAGGTGGGTCAGGGACGGGGCCCCGCCCAGCAGTTCCACGCCGACGACGAGTTGGGCGGCGCTGCGCACCAGGTCGGTGACGAGGGCGACGCGCCGCGCGTCGAAGCGGTCGGCCACCACGCCGCCGAGGGGGAGCAGCAGCAGCCGGGGGACCATGGCGCAGCCGAGCACCAGGGCGAGGGCGGCCGTGGACCCGGTGGCGCGGAGCACCGCCAGGGCCAGCGCGGTGGGGACCACCGCGTCCCCGACGGCGGAGACGGTACGGCCGAGGAAGAGCAGTCGGAAGGCCGGCAGGCGGAGGGGATGAGTCATCACCTCGACAGGGTATTTAGACATCGAATATTTCGGCAACGAATATTTCGTGCCCCGGCGTACGGTGTTCCGGTGACCGAACGCGACCGCACCGACCAGCACGTCGCACGCTGGCTGCCCGTCCTGCCCGACCTGGACCCCGACGTCGAGGGCGCGGTCACCCGGATGTCCCTGCTCAGCCGGCACCTGCGCGAGGTGAAGGAGCGGGCCCTCGCGGAGCTGGACCTCCAGGAGAAGGAGTACGGCACCCTGCACGCCCTCGCCGGCCGCGGCGGGCGGGCCGCACCCTCGGAGATCGCCGGCGACCTGCGGATGGCGCCCGCCTCGATCACCGCCCGGGTGGACGCGCTGGTCCACCGGGGCTTCGTGCGGCGGATCCCGTCCACCGCTGACCGGCGGCGGATCGACGTCGAACTGACCGACGCCGGCCGGGACGCGTGGCGGCGCGCGATGGGCGTGGTCGGTGACGAGGAGCACCGGGTGCTGGGCGCCCTGTCCCCGGACGAGCGGCGGCTCCTGTCGGACCTGCTCCGCCGGGTCGCGCTGGTCGCCGAGCGGTCACCGTCGCCCGCCCGGAATGTCGGTGGGCCGGTCTAGGTTGGTCCCGGACCATCAGCCGCACCATCGGGAGGGCAGCATGACCACGCTCGTCGACCGACCGCACACCGCCCTGCTCGTCATCGACGTGCAGAACGGCGTCGTGGCGCAGGCGTACGACCGGGACCGGGTGGTGGGCAACATCGCCACCCTGGTCGAGCGGGCCCGCGCCGGCGGGATCGAGGTCGTCTGGGTCCAGCACCACAGCGAGGAACTGCCCCAGGGCAGCGACCAGTGGCGGTACGTGCCGGAGTTGGTGCGCCGCGACGCCGAGCCGCTGGTGCACAAGGCCTACGGCGACTCCTTCGAGGACACCGACCTGGAGCAGGTTCTGGCCGAGCGCGGCGTCGGTCGGCTCGTGGTCGCCGGCGCCCAGACCGATGCCTGCATCCGCTCGACCCTGCACGGGGCGCTCACCCGGGGCTACGACACCATGCTGGTCGCCGACGCGCACACTACCGAGGACCTGACGGCCTACGGTGCGCCATCGCCCGACCTGGTCATCGCCCACACCAATCTCTACTGGCGCTACCAGAGCGCGCCCGGCCGAACCGCCGGCACGCTCGACACCGCCGACGTCGACTTCGCCGCCGCTCCCGTCCCCGCCTACCCGCGCCCGTAGGGACACCGGGGCGACGAAAACGCCTGGCCGTCCGGGGCGGCGCGCTGGCAGGCTGCCCGGTATGACCTCTGATGCCCTGTCGGGCGCGCTCGCCGACGACCGACGTCGCGCCGTGTTCGCCGCGATCGTCCTTGGCGCCGGGGACGTCCCGGCCGTCGTGGCGCGCACCGGTTTGTCCGCCCGGGACGCCGTCACCGGGGTGCGCCGGCTCGTCGACGCCGGGATCGTCGCCGAGGACGGCACGGCCCTGCGGATCGACGGCGAACGGCTGCGCGGGTTCGCGCGGTCCGGGGGCGCGGCGGGCCTGTCCCCGGCGGCGAACCCGCGCGAGGCGATCCTGCGCACCTTCGTCCGCGACGGCCGGCTGATCCGGCTGCCCGCCCAGCGGGGACGGCGCCGGCTGCTGCTGGAACACATCACCGAACGGTCCTTCGAGCCCGGCGTCCGGTATCCGGAGCGGGCCGTGGACGACGCGCTGCGCGCGTGGTGCGAGGGCGGCGAGGCGGACCATGTCACGCTGCGCCGCTACCTGGTGGACGACCTGCTCCTGACCCGCGACCACGGGATCTACTGGCGCCCTGACCGGGGAAAATGTCGTTGACCGTCCGGTGAGGATCAGGCCGTGACGACCTGGACGACGACGCCCACCCGGCCCGACGCGCCCGAAGCGGCCACCCTGCTGCGCGAGTACCTGGCGGAGATGGTCCGTCGCTGGTACGGCCGCCCGGAACGGCCCGGGGAGGTGGACGCCGCGCTCGCCGAGTCGCCCAGTGACGACCTGCTGCCGCCCACCGGCCTGTTCCTGGTGGCCCACCGGGACGGGCGGCTCGCCGGCTGCGCGGGAGTGCGCTGGCGTCCCGGCTGGGCGGAACTCACCCGGGTCTACGTCCGTGCGGCGCACCGGGGCGCCGGAGGTGGGGCCGCCCTCCTCGACGCCGTCGAGGCGTACGCGCGCGCGGCCGGGGCGGACCGGATCCGGCTGGACACCCGCAGCGACCTGGTGGAGGCGCGTGCCCTCTACGCCCGCCACGGCTACGTCGAGATCCCGGCCTACAACCACGACAGGTACGCCCAGCACTGGTTCGAGAAGCTGTTACCGGCCGGAGTTGACGACGCGCTCGCCCCGCGCTAAAACGGAATCGAGGAGTTGAGTCACTCAGACTCAACTCGACTCTCGACACCTTCGGCCAGGAGAACCGAGGAGGGCATGGCCATGTTGATGCGTACCGACCCGTTCCGCGAGATCGACCGGATCGCCGATCAGTTCTTCGGCACCACCGCCCGGCCGGCGGTCATGCACCTGGACGCCTACCGCGACGGCGACTTCTTCTACGCAGCGTTCGACCTGCCCGGCGTCGACCCGGACAGCATCGACTGCACGGTGGAGCGCAACGTGCTGACGGTCCGCGCCGAGCGGCGCCGGCCCACCGGGGACGACATCGAACTCGTCGCCGCGGAGCGGCCGATGGGCACCTTCACCCGGCAACTCTTCCTCGGCGACACCCTCGACACCGAGAAGCTGGAGGCCGGCTACGAGAACGGCGTGCTGACCCTGCGCATCCCGGTCGCCGAGCGCGCCAAGCCGCGCCGGATCAGCGTCACCGCGACCGGCAACGGCCGCCGGGAGATCAGCGCCTGACCCGGCATCGGCGCAGATCAGCGACCGGCGGCGGAATCGGTGGGGGCGTCCGGTGCGGACGCCCCCACCGACGCGTCCGGGTAGAGCCGGGCCAGGGCGTGCGCGGTGGCGCCGAGCCGGTCCCGCAGCTCCGCCGGCTCGAGCACCTCCACCTCGGCGCCGAGCTTGAGCAGTTCGGTGTGGGCGTGCCGCACCGACTCGATCGGCACGGTGGTCTCCAGCCAGCCGTGCTCGTCCGGCTCACCCGCCGCGGCCCGGGCCGCCCGGCTCATCTCGGGCGGGAAGACGTACGGCATGAACTCCAGCGCGGCCACCGTCATCCGGACCCGAGCCTGGGCGCGGTAGACGTCCCGCTCGTAGCGCTGCGTCCACTCCCGCCAGTACCCGGCCAGGTCGAAGTCCGCCGGACGGGTGTACCGCTCGTCGGAGACCACGACGTCGAGGACCGCGCCGACCCGGTAGGTGCGCAGCTGCTCCTCGCAGGAGGCCACCAGGTACCAGCGGCCCGCCTTGAGCACCACGCCCAGCGGGGCCACTACCCGGGTCACCTCGCGCGGGGCGCGCCAGCGCCGGTAGCGCATCTCCACCAGCCGGTCCTCCCACACGGCACGGGCCAGCGTGGCCAGGTGCGGGGTGGCCTCGGGATGCCGGAACCACCCGGGCGCGTCCAGGTGGAACCGCTGCCGCATCCGGCCGCCCCGGTCGGCCAGCTCGTCGGGGAGCGCGGCCAGCACCTTCAGCTCGGCCGCGGCCACCACCGGGCCGAGCCCCAGCTCGGCGGCCGGGCCGGGCACCCCGGCGAGGAACAGCGCCTCCGCCTCCGGCGCGGTCAGCCCGGTCAGCCGGGTCCGGTAGCCCTCCAGCAGCCGGTAGCCGCCGGCCGGGCCGCGGTCGGCGTACACCGGGACACCCGCGGAGCCCAGCGACTCGACGTCCCGGTAGACGGTCCGGACCGACACCTCCAGGGCGTCGGCGAGCTCCTGGGCGGTCATCCGTCCCCGCGTCTGCAGGAGCAGCAGCAGGGAGACGAGGCGGCTGGCACGCACGCCGTGACGGTATCCCGGGCGGATGGCCGGTCGCGCCAGGGCCCGAACGCGGGTGGGCTTCGACCGGTCCCGACGGTCGACTCGTGGCGGCGGTCGGGTGAGGTTCGGCGGACTTCCGTCTGGCGCGCCTCGTCGCGATTTTGCGCGCCGGCTGAGAGCCTTTCTCACATGCTGCGTCCCGAGGTCCTGCCCCGTGCGTCGGCCCGCCTCGCCGCAGGTGGCGGGCCGGCCGACTTCACCGAGGCGTGGCTGCGCAACCGGCGGCTGTCGGAGCACACCCGCGACGCGTACCGGCGGGACGTCAACGGCTGGCTGAGCTGGTGCGCCGACCGGGGGATGGACCCGCTGGGGGCCAACTTCCTGGACGTCAACGCCTACGGCCGGGAACTGGAGTCCACGCTGGGCGCGCGCAGCGGGCGCCCGCTCACCCCGGCCACCGTCGCCCGTCGACTCTCCGCCCTGTCCAGCTGGTACGACTTCCTGGTCAAGCTGCGTGCGGTCGAGGCCAACCCGGTCGCCGGCGCCGACCGTCCCCGGGTCGACCGGGACCACTCGGCCACGGTGGGGCTCACCCCGGAGGAGGTGGACGCGCTGCTGGCGGCCGCCGAGGCGGACAGCGGCCCGACCGCCGCGCGCAACCGGGCCACCATCGCCCTCCTGGCCGACCTGGGGCTGCGGGTCGGTGAGCTGATCTCCCTGAACCTGACCGACCTGGGTGCCGAGCGTGGGCACCGCAGCGTCCGGTTCGTCGGCAAGGGCGGTAAGGTGCGCCGCCGGGCGCTCACCCCGGGCACCGCGTACGCGGTGGACGCCTACCTGGCCGCCCGGGCCGCCGCGCAGCGGCTGACCGTGCCCGAGCTGACCGGGCCGCTGCTGGTCACGGCGACCGGCGCCCGGCTGGACCGGCACTCGGTGTTCCGGCTGGTCCGCCGGCTCGCCCAGGCTGCCGGCATTCCGGCGTGGGCGAAGCTGTCTCCGCACTCGCTGCGGCATGCGTTCGCCACCTCGGCGCGCGCCGAGGGGGTGCCGCTGGAGGACGTGCAGGACGCGATGGGCCACGCGGACCCGCGGACCACCCGCCGCTACGACCGGGACCGGCACAACCTCGACCGCGATCCCGCGTACGTGATCTGGGCCGCCCGGGCGCGCCGGCGCGGATAAACCCGTTGACGGAGTGAGTACTCACTCCGCATGCTGGGCGGCATGACGGACACCACCGCGCCCCGACGCCGCGCCCCGGGAATGAGCCCGGACGAGCGCCGCGCGATGATCGTGCGGACCGCCCTGCCGCTGCTCGTCACTCACGGCGCGACCATCACCACCGCCCAGGTCGCCCGGGCGGCCGGCATCGGGGAGGCGACCGTCTTCCGCGCCTTCGCCGACAAGGACGCCCTGCTCGACGCCTGCGTCGCCGAGGCACTGCGGCCCGACACCGCGCTCGCCGAACTGTCCGCGATCCCGCTCGACCAACCCCTCGGAGACCGGCTCACCGACGCAGCCGGCGCGCTGCTCGCGCACTTCGAGCGGATGGGCGCGGTGCTCGCCGCCGCCCACGCCGCCGGCCGCCCCGGGCGGTCCCGCCGTGGTGGCCGCACCGCCGAGGGCCGCGACCACGGCGGGACGGCGGCCACCACCGCCGACGGTCCCACGTCGACCGCTACCGCGGGTGCCCCGCCCTCGTCGGCCACCACGCCGCGGGACCGGCCCGGCGGCACCGCGTGGGGTCCGGCGGAGCCGCCCGCCGGCGACCGTCCCGTCGCCGGCCGCCAGGAGTCGGCCGCCGCCGTCCGGGCGGCCGTGGCCGTACTGCTCGCCCCGGAGCGGGACCGGTTGCGGCTGCCGGAGGACCGGCTGGCCGCGCTGTTCCTCGCCGTCCTGCTGCCCGGGCGCGGGCCGCTGCCGGGCGACGCACCCACCCCGGCCGAGCTGGTCGACCTGTTCCTGCACGGCGCGCTCACCCCGACCGCCGAGGAGGCGAACCCGTGACCGTCACCCTCAACCACACGATCGTCCCGGCCCACGACCACCACGCCGCCGCCCGGTTCTTCGCCGAGGTGATGGGACTACCCGTACTGCCGCCCGCCGGCCGGCGCGGTCACTTCGCGCCGGTACGCGTCAACGACCAGCTCACCGTCGACTTCATGAGCGTGCCGACGCCCGAGGGGCATCACCTCGCCTTCGACGTGGACCCGGACACCTTCGACGCGATCCTCGGCCGGCTGCGCGACGCCGGGGTGCCGTACGGCAACGAACCCGGGTCGCCCGACAACGGGCGTACCGACCATCCACTGTGCGCCCGAGGGCTGTTCTTCCGGGACGACTCCGGCAACCTCTACGAGGTGATGTCCCCGGCGTGACCGGCGTACCCCGGTCGTGGCTCGTCCGGATGCGACACGGGCTGGAGATCTCCCGCGTCGGCGGTGTCCACCCTCGCCGAGGCGCGGCGACCGCCACGACGATGGCATCCTCCTGAGCCGCGTTCAGCCGGCGTGGCGGGTGACGAGTTCGGCCCCGATGCGGGCCAGCTCGTCCCGCACCGACGGCGGGTCGACGACCTCGACCAGCGCGCCCCAGCCGGCCAGCTGCCGGGCGATGTCCAGCGGGGTCGGGGCGGCGACCCGGACCCGGACCCGGCCGTCGACGGGTTCGCCGTCGAGGTGGCAGTGCCGGCCGAACTGGTCGTGCAGGACCGGCGCGAACCGGGTCGGCAGCAGCACCGTCGCCCAGGTGCCCGAGCGCCGCCGCTCGATCTCGTCGACGACCTTCTGCCACGCGTCGGCCAGGACGAGGTCGTCGGGGCGGTCGGCGGGCCGGTCGGTCGGTTCGGCCCGGGCGATCCGGTCGACCCGGAAGGTGCGCCGCCCCCGGTCGGTGCCCGCCAGCAGGTACCAGACGTCGTCCTTGTCGATCAGGCCCCACGGGTCCACCAGGCGTTCCGTCGGCTTCCCGGCACGCCCGGCGTAGCTGAGGCGGACCTTGCGGCGCCGGACCACGGCGGTCTGCAGAACGTCGACCGTGGAGGGCCGGGTCCGGTCGCGCTCGCCCCACCGGACCGGGTCGACCAGGGTGGCGTCGCCGGCGGCCTCGGCGTCGGCCCGGAAGGTGCGCGGCAGCGCCGTCAACAGCTTGCGCAGCGCCGCCCGGGCCTCGGGCGAGACGGCCGCGGCGGGGCCGACGAGCAGGAACAGCGCCTGCGCCTCGGTCGCCGTCAGGCCACTGAGATCGGTGCGTGCCCCGCCGACCAGGGACCAGCCGCCACCGCGCCCGGCCTGCGGATACACCGGTACGCCCGCCGCCGAGAGCGCCTCCAGGTCGCGCCGCGCGGTGGCGACCGACACCTCCAGTTCGGTGGCGAGTTCGGCCGCGGTCACCCGGCCCCGGGTCTGCATGAGCAGCAGCACGGCCACGAGGCGGTCAGCGCGCATGACCGGGATTCTCCCCCAAAGTGCTCAGAAGGTGAGCACTTTACGACGAAGGATGGGGCGTGTCATCCATCGAGAAGGGAACCAACCGATGCTGCGAGGTCTCACCACCGTCAGCTTCTACGCCGCCGACGTCGCCGCCGCCGCCAGCTGGTACAGCGAACTGCTCGGCACCGAGCCGTACTTCACCCGCCCGGCCGCGGGACCGCCCGCGTACGTCGAGTTCCGCATCGGCGACCACCAGCACGAACTGGGCATCATCGACAGCCGGTTCGCCCCGCGTCCCCGGCCCGCGGAGGCCGGCGGCGCGGTGGTCTACTGGCACGTCGACGACGTGGAGGCCGCCTTCGCACGGCTGCTGGGGCTGGGCGCCACGGCGTACGAGAAGCCGGTCGAGCGCGGGCCGGGCTTCGTCACCGCCTCCGTGGTCGACCCGTTCGGCAACCTCCTCGGCGTCATGTACAACCAGCACTACCTGCGGATGTCGAACCGGTGACGCACTTCGCGGACACCGCCGTCCGGCGGAGGGCCGTCGGGTGACCGCCGGGGTCGGCTCGGCGGGTGGGCCGACCACCCGCCCAGCCGACCCGCCCTCAGTCCTGCGGACGCGGGCAGAGGCAGAACGGCTGCCCCACCGGGTCGAGCAGCACCGTCCACCGCTCGCCGCCCGGCTGGAACTCCGGCCTACGGGCGCCGGCTGCCACGAACTCCTTCTCGGCGACGGTCACGTCGTCGACGTACAGGTCGAGGTGGTAGCGCTTGCCGGCGGTCTCGTCCGGCCAGGCCGGCGGGGTGTACCCGGGCACCAGGCCGAAGCCGATCGAGACCCCGTCCTTGCTGATCATCGCGTACTCGGCCTGGCTGTGGGTGACCTCCCAGCCGAGGACACGGGAGTAGAAGCCGGCATGGGCGACCGGGTCGGAGCTGTCGAGGTTGACCATCGCGAGGTTGGCGTGCACTGTCATGCCGCCCATCCTCGCCACCGAAGCTGACACCTGCTGGCAGGTACCTCCGCCGGATCTCGGCCCGCCGGCAGGGGGCACAACCGCCTGCGCGGGCCGGGCGGTGTCTCTACGGTCGGTAGGTGATGGGCAGGGATCAGGGGTGGACCAGACCGGCCCGGCGCCGCCGGCCGGTCCGCGCGGGCCTGCTGTTCGGCGGCCTCGGGGTCGGCCTGTGCCTGGTCGGGGTCGCCGGCCTCGGCGTGTGGAACGTGCAGGTGGTGCTCCAGGCCAACGGCCCGGTCCGGGAGACCGCCGACACGTTCCTGCGGGAGGTCGCCGCCGGGGACACCGACCCGGCGTACGAGAAGCTGTGCCGGCAGGCGCGCGGCAAGTGGAGCCAGGTCGGGTTCCGCAGCTGGGTGCGCACCCCGCCGCAGGTCACCGGCTACGAGATCGTGGACGTGTCGGTGGCCACCCGGAGCGGTCGCCCGCGCGGCACGGTGAAGGTGCGGCTGACCCGCGAGGGCGGCGGCAGCGAGGAGCGGGACCTGCCGGTGGTGCAGGAGAACGGAGAGTGGCGGGTCTGCGGAGACCCGTTCTGACCGGTCGGGGGCAGCGTCGCCGGCCGGTCCTGTCCTAAGCTGTCGGCCACACGACTGGCGCGGGTGGGCGACCACCGGGGAGTGAAGTCGGGGGCGTCGACCGCCTGGGGGTCCCCTCATCGACACCGATGAGGAGCCAGATGTCCGCCACCTCGATCGCCCGCCACCGGATCCTGCACCTGTCCGACACCCACGTCGGCGCCGACGGCCGCGTCGAGGACGGCGTGGACGCCCGTGCCGCCCTCGACGGGATGCTGCACGACGTGCGGCACGTGCCCGACATCGACCTGGTGGTCGTCAGCGGGGACATCGCCGACGACGGCTCGGTCGAGGGCTGCGTCGCGGTGCGGGAGGCGGTCGGCCGGTTCGCCCGCGAACGCGGCATCCCGCACGTCTACTGCCCGGGCAACCACGACCGCCGGGCGTCCTTCGCGGCCGCGCTGGGCACCGGCCACCTGGCCGCCGACGGAACCGACACGGGTGAGCCGGCCCGCCCCGCGGGCGAGGAGCGGGCGGCGGTCAGCGTGGTCCGCGGGCTGCGCGTGGTGACGCTCGACAGTCTCGTGCCGGGGGCGGTGCACGGCCAGCTCGGTGACCGGCAGCTGCGCTGGCTGCGCAGGGTGCTGGCCCGGCCGGTCGAGGCCGGCACGGTGGTGGTGCTGCACCACCCGCCGATCGCGCTGCCCTCGTCGCCGCTGATGGCCTCGGTCAACCTGCGCGACGTCGACGGATTCGCCGCCGCCCTGGCGGGCAGCGATGTGCGGGCGGTCCTCTGCGGCCACTACCACCTGCAGTTGTCCGGCGCGCTGGGCGGCGTGCCGGTGTCGGTGACGCCCGGTGTGGTGACCCGCATCGACCTGACCGCCCCGCCCCGGCTCGAGCGGGCCGTCACGGGCGCCGGCGCGACCGTGGTCGACCTCGGCGGTCCCGGGTCACCGATGTTCCACACCCTTGCCGCCCGGGATCCGCGGGCGGGTCGACAGGTGTACCTGGTCGACGCCGTGTCGGGCGTCGACGTGCCGGGGGAGTGAGTGGGGTCAGCCGCGCGGGCCGAGGTCGCCGGAGCGGTAGTGCCGGCGGCAGAGCACCTGGTAGCGCACATCGGCGGTGTCGACGGTGTCCCCGATGACGACCTGCTCGCCCTCCCGGACCACCCGCCCGTCGACGACCCGGGCGTTGAGCAGCCCCTCCCGGCCGCACCAGCAGAGCACCTCGACCTGGATGCGGGCCACCTCGTCGGCGAGCTCGAACAGCCGCTGCGCGGCCGGGAACAGGCAGGAGCGGAAGTCGGTGGCCAGGCCGAACGCATACACGTCGACGTCGTAGTTGTCAACCAGCTCGGCCATCTGCTCGACGTGCTCGAGGTTGTAGAAGGACGCCTCGTCGCAGATCAGGTAGTCGACCCGTACCCCCTCGGCCCACGCGTCGCGGACCAGGTCGCGCAGGTCCAGGGCGTCGGTGACCTCGATGGCCGAGTGGGCCAGGCCGATGCGGGTGGTGACCTGCGGGCCGAGGGAGCGGTCGATACGGGTGGTGACCAGGCCGCGGCGACCCTGCCGGGCGTGGTTGTAGTTCATCTGCAGGGCCATCGTGGACTTGCCGCAGTCCATCGGGCCCCAGAAGAACTTCAGCGCGGCGGCGTGCAGCGGTCGCCCGTCGACCCCGCGGGCGGCGGCGCAGCCGCCGGCAGGGCCGTCGCCCGGCCCCGGGAGGGGGCGGGCCAGGCAGGT
Source organism: Micromonospora mangrovicola (assembly GCF_047200535.1). Classification (NCBI taxonomy): domain Bacteria; kingdom Bacillati; phylum Actinomycetota; class Actinomycetes; order Micromonosporales; family Micromonosporaceae; genus Micromonospora; species Micromonospora mangrovicola. The sequence goes on from NZ_JBJZOG010000005.1 coordinate 11,850, forward strand.
CGGGGCGGCAGCGGCGTCGTCGGTCACGTCGGGGCAGCCTAGCCCATCGACGCGAGAGGATCTTGCCGGCGCGCGCCTCGACCTACAGCACCCGGGGCGGGGTGTTGCCGGCGGCGACGATGGCCCGCCGCATCGGCACGGCGGCCAGCAGCGCGAAGCCGACCACGAAGAAGATCAGCAGGGAGACCAGACCCACCCGGTACGAGGCGGTGAGCTGGAACACCAGGCCGAAGGCGAGCGGGCCGAGCCAGCTGGTGCCCTTGTCGCTGATCTCGTAGAAGCCGTAGTACTCGCCCTCCTTGCCGGTCGGGATGAGCTGGCTGAACAGCGATCGGCTCAACGCCTGGCTGCCGCCGAGCACCAGGCCGATGCAGCCGCCGAGCAGCATGAACGGCAGCGGCGCCTCGGCGGGCAACCGGAACGCGGCGATGATCACCGCGGTCCAGAGCACCAGGCTGAGCAGCACGGTCTTCCACGCGCCGATGCGCCGGGCGAGGGCGCCGAGGGCGAGCGCGCCGCCGAAGGCGAGGAACTGCACCAGCAGGATGGTGACGATCAGGGTGCTCTGCTTCAGGCGCAGCTCCTCGGTGCCGTACTGGCTGGCCAGGGTGATGACGGTCTGGATGCCGTCGTTGAAGACCAGGAAGGCGAGCAGGAAGAACAGCGTCAGCGGGTACGTCTTGATCTCCCGCAGGGTGCGGCCGAGCTGCCTGAACCCGTCGGTGAGCACATTGCCGCCCCCGTGCAGCGCCTCGGCGGTGGGATGCTCGCGCAGCCAGCGCAGCGGCAGCAGGGTGAACGCCGCCCACCACAGGCCGGCCGAGACGATCGACCAGCGGGCCAGGTCGAGGGTGCGCTGCGGGTTGCCCTCCTCACTGAGCATCGTGACCGCGACCAGGTTCAGCGCGAGCAGCAGCCCGCCGCCGAGGTAGCCGATGGCCCAGCCGCGGCTGGAGATGGCGTCACGGTCGTCGGGGCCGCCGAGCTGCGGCAGGAACGAGTTGTAGACCACGACGGCCGCGCCGAAGGAGATGTTGGCGATCAGGAACAGCGCCCCGCCGAGCAGGTACCGCTCGCCGGTGACGAAGGCGAACGCGATCGTCGCCCCGGCGCCGGTGAACGCGGCGGCGGCCAGTAGCCGCTTCTTGTGCACCGAACGGTCGGCGACCGCCCCGATCACGGGCAGCACGAACACGGTGAGGAACACCGACAGCGAGATCAGGTACGGGTAGTAGGAACCGGCGGCGACCCGGATGCCCAGTGGGTGCACGTACCCGTGGCACTCGTCGGCGCCCAGCTCGCAGCCGGCGGCGAGTTCGGTGACGGTGGTGAGGAACGGCCCGAGGAAGACCGTGATCACCGTGGTCTGGAAGGCGGAGTTCGCCCAGTCGTAGAAGTACCAGCCGGTGCGTTCGCGGCGGGTGCTGCCCGGGTGGCCGGGCTCGACGACGGCTGGGGCGACCGTTTCGGCCAATGGGGGTCCTCTGGCTCAGGCGGCCCAGTGGCCGCGGCTGCGGTAGACGTCGCGCAGCACGCCGACGTGATCGGTCATGATGCCATCCACACCAAGATCAAGTAAGTCGTGCATTTCGGCAGGTTCGTCGATCGTCCAGACGTGCACCTGCAACCCGAGTCGGTGGCAGTACGCGAGGAACCGCCGGTCGACCACCGGGATGCGCCCGTACCGGACCGGGACCTGGGCGGCGACCACGGACGGTGGCAGCCGCAGGGACCGGCCGTGCAGGGAGGCCATCCGCAGCCGGGCCACCCCGCGCATGCCGAGGCTGGTGGCGATCTTCGGCCCGGCGAGGGCGCGCAGCCTCGCCAGCCGGGCGTCGCTGAACGAGGCGAGCAGCACCCGCTCGCCGGCGCCGGCCCGGGTGAGCGTGTCGACGGTCGGCGTGACCGCGCCGTCGGACTTGACGTCGACGTTGAACCGGACCTCGGGCCAGGCGGCGAGGACCTCGTCGAGGCGGGGCACGACGGCGGCGCCGCCGACGCGCACCGAGGCGAGGTCGGCCCAGCGCAGATCCGCGATGCGCCCCGGCTCGCCGGTGACCCGTAGCAGCGTGGCGTCGTGGAAGATCACCGGCACGCCGTCGGTGGTGGCGTGCACGTCGGTCTCCACGTACCGGTAGCCGAGGGCGATGGCCCGGGCGAACGCGGCAGCGGTGTTCTCGTCGCCGTCGGCCGCGCCACCGCGGTGGGCGAAGGCGAGGGGTGCGGGGGCGTCCAGGTAGCCGTGTCGGGGCTGCACGCGGGAAGTATGCCGCGCGCCGGTGGCATCCGGATGACCGGCCGGCGTCGCCACAACGAACTTCCCCATCGCTCCCTATTTCCCGTAGGATAGGGAACGATGGGTAATGACATGTACTCGGTTGAGCAGGTCGCGGATGTGCTGGGGCTGCACGTGCGCACGGTGCGCGGCTACATCCGCGCCGGCCGGCTGCCGGCGGTGCGGATCGGCAAGCAGTACCGGATCGCCCGCGCCGACCTCGACGCGCTGACCGGCCGACCCGCGGCGGCCACGCCCGCCGGTCCGGCGGTGCTGGAGGTGTCGAGCATCGCGCAGGTCGACGGCGTCGACCGGGCCACCACCGACCGGCTCACCACCCTGCTGCTGGCCACCGCGAACACCCACCACGATCCGGCGCGCCCGCTGCGCGTGCAGACCGTCCACGACGAGGAACGCCACCGCATGAAAATCGTGATCCTGGGCGACGCCGCCGCCACCGCCGACCTGCTGCACCTGCTCGACGCCGTCCTGCACGGCGCGGGCGGCCTGCTCGCCCGGGAAGGGCCCACCGATGTCTGACCTGCTTGAGCAGCGGGCCGGGGTGCGGGTGCTGGTGTGCGACCCGACCGGGCCGCCGATCGCCACGGAGCGCGACGCCCTGGACCTGATCGGGGCGGCCTTCCTCGGCGCCGCGGTGGTCGCCGTACCGGCCGAGCGGCTCGACCCGAGCTTCTTCTCCCTGGGCACCCGCTTCGCCGGGGAGATCATGCAGAAGTTCGTCAACTACCGGCTGCGGCTGGTGGTCGTCGGCGACATCTCCCGGCACCTGGCGGCCAGCGCCGCCCTGCGGGCCCTGGTGACCGAGTCCAACCGGCACGACCACGTCTGGTTCGTCCCCGACCTGGACGCCCTCGACGCCCGGCTGGGCCGCGCCTGAACCTGGACCCTCAGCGCAGCCAGCCGGCGGTCAGCGCGGTCACCCCGAGCCCGTCGGTGTCGGTCAGCTTGACGCCGACGAACTGTCGGGCGGCGGGGGAGGTCTGTACCCGGGGCGCCGGCTCCGGGTCGATCAGCGTCGCCACCACCACGGCGGCGGCATCGGCCGCCGACTGCGCGGCCGTGAACGCGCCCGCGCTGCGCGCCAGGTACGCCCGCAGCGCCGGGCCGTACACCCCGGCGGCGGCGATCGCGGCCTCCGGGTCGATGCCGACGTTGGCGACGAACTCGCTGGCCACCGCGCCCGGCTCGATCACGGTGACGCTCACCCCGACGGTGGCGGCGACCGGGGCGAGGGACTCCATGAACCCCTCGACGGCGAACTTCGCGGCACAGTACGCCTCGTTGAACGGCTGCCCGACCACCCCGCCGACGCTGGTGACGGTGAGCAGCCGGCCCTGCGCCGCCCGCAGGTGCGGCAGGGCGGCGCGGGTGACGTGCAGGACGCCGAAGAAGTTCACCTCCATGACCGCCCGGACGTCCGCGACGCTCTCCCGTTCGAGGGTGCCGACGTGGCCGGCCCCGGCGTTGTTGACCACCGCGTCGAGCCGGCCGTGGCTGGCCACCACGTCGGCCACGCAGGCGGCCACCGACGCCTGGTCGACGACGTCGAGCCGGCGCACCTCGACCAGGTCGGCGACCCCGGCGTCGGCGGCGGCGGCGCGCAGCCGGTCGGCGCGGGCGAGGTCGCGCATGGTGGCGACGGCCCGCCACCCGGCACGGGCCGCGCCCAGCGCGATCTCCAGCCCGATGCCGCTGGACGTGCCGGTGATCAGCACGGTGGGTGCGCTCACGGATGCCTCCCTGCGGGGTGTCCCGGCCCGAAGGGTCTCACCGTCGGGGGCGGTGGCGTGCCGATTCAGCCGGACCGGTGCCGCCGGTGGGCGCGGGTGGTCTCCACCGGCCGGCCGGGGTCGACGTGGCGGGGCCGGTCGGGCTCGTCGGGGCGCAGTGGCACCAGGTCCTCGGTGATCGCGTCGATGATCCGGTCGGTGGCCCGCCGGGCCGCGCCGGGCGTGCCGGCGTGCAGGTCGCGCAGCGCCACCGGGGCGCCGAAGTGCACCCGGATAGCCGGCCGGCGCACCAACGCCCGGGCGATCCCGCGCAGCATGCCCTTGGGCGTTCGGTACGGCAGCACCTCGTGGGAGCCCCACTGGGCGACCGGGACCACTGGCGCGCCGCTGGCGAAGGCGAGCCGGGCCGCGCCGGTCTTGCCCCGCTCGGGCCACAACCCGGGGTCCAGGCCGATGCGTCCCTCGGGGTAGACCAGGACGACCGACCCGCCGGCAACGGCCGTGGCGGCGACCTCCAGGGCCCGGTGCACGGAGGTGGTGCCGCGGTCGACGCGGATGTGGCCGGCGCGACGCATCAGCGGGCCAACGACAGGGGCGCGGAACAGTCCGGCGGTGGCCATGATCCGCGGGTGGATCCGGCGGGCCCGGCAGGCGGCGGTGAGCACGACTGGGTCGAAGGGGCTGATGTGGTTGGCGGCCAGGATCAGCGGCCCGTGCCGCAGCCCGGCCGGCACGTCGCCGGTGACCTCGAGGCGGCCGAGCAGGGCGACGACGGCGCGGGCGAGCAGTTGCGCGACGCGCCAGAGCAGCGGCGCCCGCCAAGGGGAGGTCGGGGTGTTCATCAGTGCTGGATGGTCGCACGCCGCCGGGTGAGGCGGGGGTCCGGTCCCGGGTCGAGCGGCAGAGGTGATCAGGGTCATTGGTCCCGGGACTGATCGGGCCCTGCGGCCCTGCCAACTCTTGTACGACGCCAAGTAGTATTTACTACGTCTCGTAGTATGCACAGCTGGGGGTTTCAGGTGGACGCGTTGGACGTCGCCCGCTGGCAGTTCGGTGTCACCACCGTCTACCACTTTCTCTTCGTGCCGTTGACCATCGGGCTGTCCATCCTGGTGGCGATCCTGCAGACCCTGTGGCACCGCACCGGCAACGAGCGGTACCTCAAGCTCACCAAGTTCTACGGCAAGCTCTTCCTGATCAACTTCGCGATGGGTGTGGTCACCGGCATCGTGCAGGAGTTCCAGTTCGGGATGAACTGGTCGGACTACTCGCGCTTCGTGGGGGACATCTTCGGCGCACCCCTGGCGATCGAGGCCCTGGTCGCGTTCTTCCTCGAGTCGACCTTCATCGGGCTGTGGATCTTCGGCTGGGACCGGCTGCCCAAGCGGCTGCACCTGGCCGCCATCTGGGCCGCCGCGATCGGCACCAACCTGTCCGCGTACTTCATCCTCGCCGCGAACTCGTTCATGCAGCACCCGGTCGGCTACCGGATCAACCCCACCACCGGCCGCGCCGAGCTGACCGACTTCTTCGCCGTGCTCACCAACAAGGTCGCCCTGATCACCTTCCCGCACACCCTCGCCGGGGCGTTCCTGGTCGCGGGGTCGCTGATCGTCACCGTCGGCCTGTGGCACGTCATCCGCAACCGGGACAGCGCCGACACCGACGCCTACCGCTTCGCCACCAGGTTCGGCTCGTGGGTGGTGCTGATCGCCTCGGCGCTGGTGCTGTTCACCGGCGACATCCAGGGCAAGATTATGACCGACGTGCAGCCGATGAAGATGGCCGCCGCCGAGGCCCTCTACACCACCGAGAGCCCCGCCTCGTTCTCCGTGTTCACCGTCGGCAGCCTCGACGGCAGCCGCGAGGTCTTCGCCGTCAAGCTCCCGTACCTGCTGTCGTTCCTCGGCACCGGCGACCCCAACGGCACCGTGCAGGGCATCAACGACCTGCAGGCCCAGTACGCCGCCCAGTACGGCGCCGGCAGCTACACCCCGATCATCCCGGTCACCTACTGGAGCTTCCGCTTCATGATCGGCTTCGGGCTGGCCGCCGCAGCGATCGCCCTGATCGTGCTCTGGAGCCAGCGCAAGGGCCGCACCCCCAGCAGCAAGTGGCTGCTGCGCGCCGGCCTGGTCCTGCCGGCGCTGCCGCTGCTGGCCAACTCCTTCGGCTGGATCTTCACCGAGATGGGCCGCCAGCCCTGGATCGTCTTCGGCGAGATGCTCACCCGCAACGGCGTGTCCCGCACCGTCTCGCTGACCGAGGTGCTCACCTCGTTCACCGCGTTCACCCTGATCTACGCCGTCCTCGCCGTCATCGAGTTCAAGCTGCTGCTCCGCTACGCCAAGGCCGGCGTCCCCGACGTCACCCCGGCCCCCGTTGACGACGACACCGACGACGCCGAGCGCCCGCTCGCCTTCGCCTACTGATCCCCGGAGCCCATCGTGGAACTGACGACCGTCTGGTTTCTCCTCGTCGCCGTACTCTTCACCGGCTACTTCATCCTCGAAGGCTTCGACTTCGGCGTCGGCATGCTGCTGCCCGTGCTCGGCCGCGACGACCGGGAACGCCGCGTCCTGATCAACACCATCGGCCCGGTCTGGGACGGCAACGAGGTGTGGCTGATCACCGCCGGCGGCGCCATGTTCGCCGCCTTCCCCGAGTGGTACGCCACCCTCTTCTCCGGCTTCTACCTGCCGCTGCTGCTGATCCTGCTCGCCCTGATCGCCCGGGGTGTGGCCTTCGAGTACCGGCACAAGCGCCCCGAGGCGTCCTGGAAGCGCCGCTGGGACCAGGCCATCTTCTTCGGCTCGCTGGTACCGGCCATCCTGTGGGGCGTCGCCTTCGCCAACATCTTCCGGGGCGTGCCACTGGACGCCGACCACGAGTACGTCGGCGGATTCTTCAACCTGCTCAACCCGTACGCCCTGCTCGGCGGCGCGACCACCCTCGGGCTGTTCCTCACCCACGGCGCGGTGTTCCTCGCCCTCAAGACCAGCGGCGACATCCGCGAGCGCGCCGCCGCACTCGCCGTCAAGGTCGGCGTCGGCACCGCGGTGGTGGCGGTGGCCTTCCTGAGCTGGACGCTGACCATCCGCTCCAGCGCCACCGCCGTCGTGCTCGCCGTCGGCGCCGCACTCGCCCTGGTCGGAGGTATCGCCGCCGCCCGGGCACGCCGGGAGGGCTGGGCGTTCACCGGCACCGCCGTGGCGATCGGCCTGGCCGTGGCGACCATGTTCGCCGCGCTGTTCCCGAACGTGCTCCCGTCCACCCTGGACGCAGCCGGCACGCTGACCGCCAGCAACGCCGCCTCCACCCCGTACACCCTGAAGATCATGACCTGGGTGGCCGTGGTGTTCACCCCGATCGTGCTGGCCTACCAGGGCTGGACCTACTGGGTGTTCCGCAAGCGAATCGGGGTAATGAACATCCCGCAACACTGATCAGCCTGCGGGCGTGGGTGACGCGGGGTCGGTGCGAGGGGGTCGCACCGGCCCCGCGGGGCGCCTCAGACCAGGTCGACGCGTTCCCACTCGACCGGGTGGCCGGCCCGGGCGAAGGTGGCGGCCATCGGCGTGTTGTGCTGGTCGGTGGCCGCCACGATCTGCTCCGCGCCCACCTCGACCAGCCGGTGGGTGGCCTCGACCAGCAGGTCGTAGGCGTATCCGTGGCCGCGCTGCCCGGGCAGCACCCCGACGAACCCGACGATGTGATCGGTCTGGGTGCGGGCCGGCACGATGAGGCCGGCCAGCTCCCCGCCGGGGGTGTACCCGAGCCGCCACCAGTCACGCGGGCTCGGCAGCCACCGCAGCAGGTCCAGGTCCTCCCGCGCCGCGGCCTCCGGGCCGTGCCGCTCGGCCGCGTGCCGGTAATGGGCGTCCAGGCTGCCCTCGCCGATGCGGCGCAGCACGTCCAGGATCACCGCGTCGTCCGGCTCGGGCCGGAACCGCAGCCGGCCCGGCCGCGCCGGCAGGCCGCACTCCGGTGTCCACCGGTACCGGTAGCGTTCGACCAGCACCCGCATGCCGGCGGCCGTCGCCGCGTCGATGCGGGCCTGCCCCTGCGCGCGCAGCACCGGATCGTCCCGCCAGCCGGGCGGCAGCAGGATCGAGTACTCGGCCCGCAGCGGCGCGGTGCGCAGCAACGCCACCGCGGCGTCCGGATCGGTGAAGTCGAACCAGTCCAGCGCCAGCGGCGCCGGGTCGTCCGGCGCGGCCCACCAGGCGGCGCGGGCGACCACCACGCCGTCGCGCAGCGCCACCCAGGTCCACTCCGGGCGGTAGCCGCCGTCGGCGTACGTCCGGCCGAGCACGGCCCGCCCGACCAGCCCCGGGTCGGACAGGGAGTCGAAGAGGTGTTCCTCGCCCGCGACGAGCGGGCGGATGACCAGGTCGGTCATGAAGGTCCTTCCGGGAAGCGGTGCGCTCCCGGTTCAGGAACCCGAGGTCCTCGCGGTCGGGTGGGAGCGCATGACAGTCGTACGTGCCATGGCGCTCACCTCCCTCCGGTCTCGTCGAGGACGTGGCGGAACCGTACCAGACGGCCCGCGCCCCGGCCGAGGCGAATTCCGGCCGGGGCGCGGCGTGCTCAGTGGGCCTCGCGCAGCTCCGCCAACCGCGCCTCGATCTCCGCCAGCTCGGCGCGCAGCTTCTCCGCCTGCTGCTCCGCCTCCGTGCGCTCCGCGGCCAGGATCTGCTCCACCGCCTCCTGCACCCCCGGCACGTCCACCAGGGCCACCATCCGCAGCGCCTCCGCCGGCTTCACCACGTACGGCCGCGCGAGCGCCTTGCTGCCCTGCTGCGCCGCCACCGTCCACTCGCCCTCGGCGTACGCCAGCGTCACGGTCAGCCCGGCCGGGCTCTTCGGCTTCGCCGCCTTCGCCGCCCGCTTCGCCGGCCTCGGCTCCGCCTGCCGCTGCTCCACCTTCGGCTCCTCCCGACGCGGTGCCGGCACCGCCGGCGTGTCCAGCACGAACTCCGGCTCCGCCGGCGCCGGCGGCTCCTCGATCTCCGGCTTCGGCTCTGCCGGCTTCCGCCCGGCCCCCCTCGGCGCGATCGACACATCGACGGGGGAGAAGGGCAGCTCGTCGCGGCCGAACCGGACCACCACGAACTCCTCGGACAGCTCCGGGTCGGTCAACTCCACCACCTGCCCGAGCTGACCGGCCATCTGCCCGGCGGCCGCGGTGAACACCACCTTCGGCTTGCGGCCCGCCGCCAACGCCTCCCGGATCCCCTGCACCTCGTCAGTGGACAAACCCTGACCCGCCATCACGCCCTCTTCCGTACACCCGTCTGATTAGCAGCCTTGATACCAGCCGGCTGCGACAACCGGAAGATCAACCCCCCAGGGCGCGCAACGCCGCGTCGGCGTGCTCGTTCATGCTCAGCTCGCTGTGCACCACCGCGAGGACCCGCCGGTCCGCACCGATCACGAAGGTCATCCGCCGCATGCTCAGCGCACCCAACGGCAGCCGCCGGCGCACCCCGAACGCGTCCGCCACCGTCCCGTCGACGTCCGACAGCAGCGGATAGTCGAAGCCGTGCCGGCGGGCGAACTCCGCCTGCTTCGCCACCGGGTCCCGGCTGATCCCGACCCGCTGCGCCCCGACGGCCGCGAACTCCGCCGCCAGGTCACGGAAGTGGCAGCTCTCCGCCGTGCAGCCCCGGGTCATCGCCGCCGGGTAGAAGAACAGCACCACCGGCCCCGCCGCCAGCAACTCCGACAGCCGCCGCGGCGTACCCGTCTCGTCCGGCAGCTCGAAGTCCTCGACCAGGTCACCAACACCCACCGCCATCGCGTACCTCCACTCGCCGATCCCGACGCGGTGAGCCTAGGCCGTCCCGGTGTGACCGTCCTCTCCACCCTGGCGCCCCGCCGGCCACGGTAACGTCACCGGCACCACCAGGGCAGGGGAGAGGGCCATTGACCTCCGTCACCATCATCACCGGCGGTAGCCGCGGCATCGGCGCCGCCACCGCCCGACGGCTCGCCGCCGCCGGCCACGACGTCGCCATCGCCTACCGCAGCGACCACACCGCCGCCCAGGCCGTCCTCGCCGACATCCGCGCCGCCGGCCGCCGCGGCGTCGCCGTGCCCGCCGACACGACCGACCCCGACCAGGTGCACCGCCTCTTCGACGCCGCCGCCGACCTCGGCCCCCTCACCGGCCTGGTCAACAACGCCGGCATCACCAGCCCGATCGGCCCCTTCACCGACCTGCACGCCGACGACCTGCGCCGCGTCGTCGACGTCAACCTCATCGGGTACGTCCTCTGCGCCCAGCAGGCCGCCCGCCGGATGACCCGCGGCGGCGCCATCGTCAACGTCTCCTCCTCCGCCGCCACCCTCGGCAGCCCCGGCGAGTACATCCACTACGCCGCCGTCAAGGCCGCCACCGACACCCTCACCGTCGGCCTGGCCAAGGAACTCGCCCCCCACGGCGTCCGGGTCAACGCCGTGGCCCCCGGCATCATCCGCACCGACATCCACGCCCTGTCCGGCGCACCCGACCGCGCCGACACCGCCGTCGGCCGCATCCCGCTGGGCCGCGCCGGCGAACCCGACGAGATCGCCGGCGCCATCGCCTTCCTCCTCGGCCCCGACTCCTCCTACACCACCGGCGCCGTCCTGCGCATCGCCGGCGGCCTCTGACCACCCGCCCGAACGGGCCCGGGGGCGCACCCCCGGGCCCGTCGGCTGCCCACCGCTCAGTTGGTGAACAACTTCGCCGCAGTGATCATCGTCTGCACCACGCCGTAGACCAACAGTGCCGTCACCACCAGCCACGACACCATCAGCCGGACCCGCTGGCCGTGCATCGCAGGCTCGTCCACGGTCTGCTCGTGCACCGCGTCCTCGTTCACGACGCGCTCCTCTCCGCCGCCACCGGCTCCGTACCCTCAGCCTCGTCCCGGTCCGACGCCGGTTCGTGGAACCGTTCCGGCACCGGCCGGATCAACAGGTTGGCGATGAACCCCACCGCCAGGATCCCGACCATCGTGAACAGCGCCGGCCGGTACGCCGCTGCGGTCAACGTGCCCGGCTTGCCCTGCGCGTCCAGGAACGCGTTCACGATCAGCGGACCGGCCACCCCCGCCGCCGACCACGCCGTCAACAGCCGACCGTGGATCGCACCCACCTGGTAGGTGCCGAACAGGTCCCGCAGGTACGCCGGCACCGTGGCGAACCCACCGCCGTAGAACGACAGGATCACGCACGCCAGCAGCACGAACAGCGCCGTCGCGGTCTGCCCGAACAGGGCCAGCAGCGTGTACAGCACCATCCCGACACCGAGATAGACCAGATAGATCGGCTTACGGCCGATCACGTCCGACGTCGACGACCACACGAACCGGCCCGCCATGTTGAACAGCGAAAGCAGCCCCACGAAACCGCCGGCCGCCGCCACCGACACCGAAGAGGTCCCGTTGTCCCGGAAGAAGTCCTGGATCATCGGACTCGCCTGCTCCAGGATCCCGATACCCGCGGTCACGTTGCAGAACAGCACGATCCACAGCAGCCAGAACGACCACGTCCGCACCGCGTTCGCCGCCGACACGTTCGCCGTGGTCACCAGCGGCTTCGCCGCCACCCGCGCCGAATCGAACCCGGCCGGACGCCAGTCCACCGCCGGCACCCGCACGTTGAACACCCCGAACATCATGATCACGAAGTAGCCGATGCCGAGCGTCACGAACAGCCACACCAGCGCGCTGCCCGTCGCCGTCGACCCCGCCACCGCCGGGTCGTACCCGGAGTCGTAGAACGACAGCAGCTGCCGGGACAGGGGAGAGGCCACCATCGCCCCACCACCGAACCCCATGATCGCCAGACCGGTCGCCAGACCCGGCCGGTCCGGGAACCACTTGATCAACGTCGAGACGGGGGAGATGTACCCGATCCCCAACCCGATCCCGCCCAGCACCCCGTACCCGAGGTACAACAACCACAACTGCTTCGTCGCGATACCCAGCGCCCCGACCAGGAAGCCGGCCGCCCAGAAACACGCGGAGACGAACATCGCCTTACGCGGCCCGTTCGCCTCCACCCAGGTGCCCGCCACGGCTGCCGACAACCCCAGCATCACGATCGCGATGCTGAAGATGATCCCGATCGCCGTCTGACTGGCACCGAAGTGCGCGATCAAAGAGTTCTTGTAGACGCTGGTCGCGTAGACCTGCCCGATACACAGATGGATCGCCAACGCGGCCGGGGGAATCAGCCAACGGCTGTACCCGGGCGGCGCGACGGTGTGCCGACGATCGAGTGCGGAAAGCATCCGTGCTTCCTCTCGGAAAAATGACGGGAAACTTCCCGCCACATGCCCACACCGCCCGCTGCGCGCAAACCCACCACGCGCCGGACGGTCGAAACCCTGAGCCGAACGGTCACCCGCCCACACCGCGGCGCACCCACCAACCCCACCAGGTCACGCCGCGGAACTGTCCGAACCCACCCCGGACTCCGCCCCGCCACCGTTCGACCCACCGACCAGCCCGCCACCGGGGATCAGCCGCAACGCCAGCCGCGCCCGCCCCGGCCCGATCAACCGGCGTGGCCCGTACTTGGCGTCGAACAACGCGAACACCCGCGCCCGCTCCGCATCCCCGTCCACCCGCGCCAGCCGGAACCGCGTACCCGACCAGCCGTTCACCGCCAACGGCCGGGACAACTCCACCTCCAACGGCCCGGTGCCGAAGTCGGTCAACTGGTCCACGATCGGCGACCCATCGATGCACCAACCGCCCGCCGTCACCACGAAGTGCATCACGCAGGACCGCAACACCACGCCGTCGTGCCGCAGCGTCACCGGCAGGCAGATGTACTCCTCCAACGGCCGCGTGCTCGGATGCCACCACAACTCGTCGAAGCGACTCTCCACGAACTCACCCAACGGGCTGCCCATGAAGACCTCCAGATGCGGAGCCGCCGACGCCCGAACCCCGATCGGAAAGAACGAGATCAACGCCTTCTCGTCCCAGCGGAACATGTGCACCGACGGCGAGGCGTCGTAGATCCGCACCTGGAACCGGTTGCGCTCCGCGACGTCCAGGGACTCGACGAACTCGTTGAGCCGGCGCAGGTTGTCCACGATCACCTCCCGGACGTTCACCGGACGGATCTCCTCGGCCCGCTGCGACGCCGCCGCCGAGTCCGGATCCAGCAGCAACAACCGCACCAGCACGCCGTTGGTCAACGCCGTCCGCAACGCCCGCAGGAACCGCTCCCGCCCCGACCCCTCCAACAGGTGACTGCCGATATCCATGATCGACACCGTGGACGTCGCCGCCGCCACATTCCGGCTGAACTCCTCATCGTCGAAGCGTGGACGCTCCTCCACCCGGGAACGCCGCAACTCCTCGAACAACGGATCCACGATCGCGTACGAGAACGCCACGATCACCGTGCTGGCCCCGATGTTCAGCAGCAACTCCTGGTTGTAGCCCTCGACCATCCGTCCCCAGGCCAACAGGCCCACCGACACGGCCAGCAGCCCCAGCACCCCCACCACCCGACGGGCCCGCCAACGCAACCGCCTACGCAGAGCCCCCACGACCGGTCCGCCCACGCGCCCTCCCCACTGACGCAGGTAGATCGATGATGCCCACCACAGTGGAACGACGCAACGACATCCACCTGCCGCCGGCCGCGAGCACCGGACTCGGCCAGAACAAGCCGCCGCGAGACCGAACTGACCGAAGCACCGGGGAAGGTGGCCGAACCAGGCGCCACCGCCCACCGCCCGCGGCCGGCCGAGTCGCCGAGTCGCCGACGGCGGCTACCGGGCGCACCCGCACGCCCGGCTACGCACTGCCGGCCGACCAGGCGCCACCTGCGAATTCGCAAGGTGCGACCATGAGCTGGTGAAGATCCTGTCCATCCAGTCCTCGGTCGCCTACGGCCACGTCGGCAACTCCGCCGCCGCCTTCCCGCTGCAACGGCTCGGGCACGAGATCTGGCCGGTGCTGACCGTGCACTTCTCCAACCACACCGGCTACGGTGCGTGGCGCGGGCCGCTGCTGGCCCCCGGGGACGTGGCCGACGTGATCGCGGGCATCGAGGACCGGGGAGTGCTCGGCGACGCCGACGCGGTGCTCTCCGGCTACCAGGGCGACCCGGCGATGGGCGCGGTGATCCTCGACGCCGTCGACCGGGTCAAGGCGGCCAACCCCGACGCCGTCTACTGCTGCGACCCGGTGATGGGCGACGTCGGCCGCGGCATGTTCGTCCGCCCCGGCATCCCGGAGTACCTGCGCGACACCGTCGTCCCCCGCGCGGACATCGTCACCCCGAACCAGTTCGAGCTGGAGTTCCTGGCCGGCCGGACGACCAACTCGCCCGCGGAACTGCTGGCCGCCGTCGACGTCGTACGCGCCATGGGCCCCCGGCACGTGCTGGTCACCAGCGTCCTGCACGGCGACGTCCCGCACGGCTCCCTGGAGGTGGTCGCCGTGTCCGACGAAGGCGCCTGGGCGGTCACGACGCCGCTGCTGCCGATCAGCCCCAACGGCGGCGGCGACGTCACCGCCGCGCTGTACCTGGCGCACCTGCGGACCACCGGCTCGCCCGCGACGGCACTGGAGCGCACCGTCAACGCCGTCTTCGCCGTCTACGAGACGACCCTCACCGCAGGCACCCGGGAACTCCAACTGGTCGCCGCCCAGGACGCCATCGCCCACCCGCAGACCCGGTTCGCCGCCCGACAGCTGCGCTGACCGGCCCCGGCGCCGGCCGCCCGCCCGACGTCAACCCGCACCAGCCAGCGGCAGCCGCGCCTCGACACCACACGCCCGAGCAGGCCCGAGCGTGACACCCTCCACCCGGTCCACCGGCACCAGGCAGGCCGGCGGCAGCTGGAACCAGCGCAGTGCCTCGAAGTCGTCCGGCAGCCCGGTGACCCCCTCGTCGACGTGATCGTCCCGGGCGGCGAAGAGCTCCCGCGCCTCGCGCAGGTACCCGACCAGGGCGTCCTCACCGACCCGGTCCCGCGACTGCGGGGCCGGCACCACGCCGCCGAACAGGTAGCCCAGCTCGGCCAGCCGCAGCGGCGGCTGGGCAGGGCCACGATGGTGCCGCCACAACCCGGTGCGGGCATCGAAGCGGTAGTCGGTCAGCAACCGGTGCCCGTACCGGGCGACCAGGTCGACCGCCTCGATGAGATAGTCGGCGACAGCGTCGGAGATGAAGTAGTTGAAGTTGATCCGCGTCCAGCCGGGTTTGATCCCCTCGCAGCCCAGACCGATCTCGTCCCGGAACGCGTGCGACCGCTCCGCGTCGATCGCCAGCAGACGGTGCCCGTACGGCCCGGCACACGAGCAACCGCCGCGCGTCTGGATGCCGAACAGGTCGTTGAGCAGCGCGACCACGAAATTGTGGTGCAGGTAGCGGACTCCGTGGCGGACCCGCAGCGACACGATCGACAGGCGCCGGGCCGTCCGGTTCCCCAGCACCTCGATGCCCGGGTTGTCCGACCAGCGCCCCAGCGCGCGGGACCACAGCCGCTCCTCGCGGGCCTGGATGACATCAGTGCCGACCGCCTGCTTCAGCGCGAACACCAACCCGGCCCGGATCGACTCGACGATCGCCGGCGTACCGCCCTCCTCCCGCGCCACCGGGTCGTCGAGATACCGGTGGCCGACCGGGTCGACGAACGCCACCGTGCCGCCGCCGGGCACGGTCGGTACCCGGTTGCGGACCAGGTCGCGGTGCACCACCAGCACACCGGGTGTCTGCGGTCCGCCGACGAACTTGTGCGGCGACAGGAAGACCGCGTCCTTGCCGTCACCGGCCCCCGGCCTCGACTCGCCCATCCGGATCGGCACGTACGGGCCGGCGGCCGCGTAGTCCCAGAACGACAGCGCCCCGTGCGCGTGCAGCAGCGCCGCGACCGCGTCGGCGTCGGACAGGATGCCGGTGACGTTGGAGGCGGCCGAGAAACTGCCGATGCGCAGTGGCCGATCCGCGTGCCGGATCAGCTGCCCGGCCAGCTCCGCCTGGTCGATGTGCCCGTCGGCGTCCGCGCCGATGGCGACCACGTCGGCGTACGTCTCCCGCCACGGCAGTTCATTGGAGTGGTGCTCGTAGGGACCCACGAACACCACGGGCCGCAGCTCGGGTGGGATGCGGTCGGCGAGCCCGTAGCGCCGCGAGGGTCCGTCGGGCAACCGCAGTTCCAGGATCCCGATCAGTTTGTTGACCGCCGCCGTGGCGCCCGAACCACAGAAGATCACCACATGCTCGTCGGTCCCGCCGACGGCGTCGTGGATGATCTGCCGGGCGTCCTCGCGCAGCCGCCCCGTCGCGAGGCCGGTGCCGGAGCTCTCCGTGTGGGTGTTGGCGTAGCGGGTCAGCACCCACGTCCGGATCGCGTCCTCGATGAAGTCGAGCGACCGGCCCGACGCGGTGTAGTCGGCGTAGGTGATCCGCCGCGGCCCGTAGGGGCAGTCCAGCACCTCGCCCTCACCGATGATCCCGTCGCGGATCCGGGCCAGCAGCTGTTCCTTCCCGCCGGGCGCAACCGGATCGTCGGTCAGGCCCATCTCGCACCCCTTCCTCAGCCGGTCGAAGTCAGAGCCGGATTTCGGGCACCCGCGCCAGGCTCGCGTCGGCGACCTGCCCGCCTGCCTGCGCCATCGGTTGCTCCCTTCGCTGCCTCATCAGCCAACACCCGCGACCGGTGTCAGCGGTAGGCCCGCCCGGCTCGGGCTGCCGGGCCATGTGACCCGCCCTCGGCCCGCCGGCAGCTCGGGCCGGGGCCGGGCGAGAGTTGCCGGGCGCCCCGGGTCGCTCGATGATCCGAAGCGCCCTGCCGCGGGTCAGGAGTTCGCAGCCGTCCCGAACGAATCCGGGCTGCCGAGGCCGGCGTCGTGTGTCGAAGGCCCAGGGGAGTAGCACCGCGCGGTGCTCTCAGGTCGGTGGGCAGCTGATGGCGCAGCGTGGTCAGGCCCGGCGTCCGCCCCGGGTGGCCTCTCGAAAACGGCGGCCGGAAAGCGGCAGGTGGAACAGGGGAGCCAGGGTGCAGATGTCGAACAGGCCGGCGAGCAGCGGAAGCAGGCCGGCGAGGGCCAGCAACCACCACCAGCCGCCCAACGACACGCCGATCACGATGAGCACCAGCCCAAGGACGACTCGTGTGACCCGGCCGGCCGGCGAGTTGAAGAAACGCAGGATGGGCATGACCGCTCCCTGGGGAAAATAGGGACGAAAGTCTCCCGCTTCCCGGTCAGCCTACCGCCATCGGGAGAGCCTGACGCCGCGCTGCGGAAAGCTCGCCATGCGAAGATTCGATAATCTACATTATGTCAAGTAGCGTCGTCCCGGCCCTCCTCCGGGGAGGGTCAGCGGAGTGGTGATCTCGAAATCGCGGTCGACCGCCGCGACGAGGGCGGCCCCCCGCGCACCGAGCCCGCTGTCGCGCGCCCAGTGGTCGAGCCGGTCGAGGAAACCCACCAGATCGGCCTGAGCGGACGCCAGCAGCTCCGCCAGGCCCGCCCGGGTCAGGTCGACGTACGGGCCGTGCCGCCGCGGCCCGCCGTGCTGCCACGCGCGCAACAGTTCGCCCCGCATCTCGATCTCCGGCCGGGGGTCGTGGCCCAGCCAGGGCGCGCCGCCATCCAGCGCCGACGTCCACTCCCGCCAGTCCTCCAGGCCCGCGCAACAGCCCGGCGACAGGGACGCCCCGGTGGCGCTGTCCTCCAGCCGTAGTCCGCCGGCGGCCAGCAGCGGGTCCTCGCCGAGCAGCGCGTCCACCACCTGGTCCCGGCTGCCGGGCGGCTCTACCTCGACATTCGCCGCGAGGTTCGCGAGGAACGCCTCGACCTCCTCCGGCGGGCAGCCCGCGTGCAGCGTGAGCCATCCTCCGGGCGGCGGCGTGCGCGCCGGCCACGTACGGGTCGCGGCGGGCTCGGACAGCTCGACGACCGGTCGCAGGGTGAGCATGTTGCTCATTTCATCGTGCGTTCCGCTCCCCTGTGGTCCCGGCATGACCAGAACGCGAAAATCATGCATAATATCCCTTATGCATGACAAACCGGGCGAATCGATTGGGTGGTTGATCGAGGAGTTCCTGACCGCGCGGGCCACCCGCAAGCCCTCCCCGCACACTCTCGCGGCCTACCGTCGCGACCTGACCGGCGTCGCGGCCCTGGTAGTCGAGGACGACGCCACTCCCCTCCCCCTCGACCAGCTGCCGGTCGCCGCACTCTCCCCCCGCGTCATGCGCGCCGCTTTCGCCCGGTTCGCCGCTCCCCGCGCCGCCGCCTCGGTCCACCGTGCCTGGTCGACGTGGAACAGCTTCTTCACGTTCCTGGTCGCCGAAGGCGTCGTACCCGGAAACCCGATGCCGGCCGTGGGGCGGCCCCGGGCGCCGCTCCCCCAGCCCAAGCCGCTGCGTGGCGAGGACACCCCGGAGGAGCTGCTGACCGCGGTGGCCCGCGAGCACGGCCGGCAGCGGGACCCCTGGCCGGAACGCGACCTGGCGGTGCTGGCTCTGGCGCTCTGCGCCGGCCTGCGCCTGTCCGAGTTGCTGGCGCTGCGGGTGGCTTCGGTGGCCGGCCGCGTCGGCGAGCGGCGGGTCGACGTGGCCGGCAAGGGCGGGCGTCCGCGGACGGTGCCGATCGAGGCGGGTCTGGATCGGGCGTTGGTGGACTATCTGGACAGCCGGCGGCGGCGCTTCGGCGAGCGCAGCGTCCGGCCGGACTCGCCACTGCTGGTGGACCGTCGGGGTGAGCCCTTGCGCCGTGGTGGCCTGCAGTATCTGGTGGAGTCGTGCTATCGCCGGTCGGGCATCGGTGACCGGGTGCCGCAGGGGGCGCGGCTGCACGCGCTGCGACACACCTTCGCGACCCGGTTGGCCGAGGACGGGGCGAGCGCGGCGGAGATCATGCGGTTGCTGGGGCACGCGTCGTTGGCGTCGTCGCAGACGTACATCGAGGTGACGGCGGGTCAACAGCGCGCGGCGGTGCGGTCGAACCGGACGAACGCGGCCGTGGCGGCGCTGGTCGGGGATTAATCGGAGGTGTGGTTGACCGGTGCGTGGCATCCTCGCCGGATGCTGTCGGCCGAAGAGTTCGCCACGTTGCGTCATGCGCGGATGCGCTGGAACACCCCCTTGTCGGAGGAGCATGCGGCGCTGCTGTTGCAGCGGCTCGAGGTGCGTTCCGGCGTGCGGGTGCTCGACCTCGGTTGCGGGTGGGGTGAACTGCTGCTCCGGGCGGTCGCCGGCGGGGCCGGGGCGGCGGGTGTCGGTGTCGACACCGATGAGGCCGCCCTGGTGCGGGGGCGGGCGTTGGCGGCGAGCCGGTCGTTGGGCGATCGGGTCAGGTTCGTGCGGGAGGAGGCGGCGGCCTGGCGGGAGCCGGCCGATCGGGTGCTGTGTGTGGGCGCGGCACATGCCTTCGGTGGCACGGTGGGTGCCCTGGATGCGCTCGCCGGGGTGGTCCGGCCCGGTGGTCGGCTGTTGTTCGGCGACGCGTGCTGGGAGGCCGCGCCGGGCGGTGCCGCGGTGCGGATCTTCGGGGATGCGGTGCTGCCGCTGGCGGAGTTGGTCGAGCAGGTGCGGGTGGCGGGCTGGCGGGTCCTGCATCTGAGCACGGCCGACCTGCGGGAGTGGGACGACTTCGAGTCGACCTGGCGGGCGGGGCGGCAGGAGTGGCTGCTGGAGCATCCGGAGGATTCCCGTGCGGCGGAGGTCCGCGGGGAGCTCGACGTGCGGTTGCGGGAGTACGTCGGCGCGTATCGCGGGGTGCTGGGTATGGCGTACCTGGTGCTCGGTCGCTGATCTCGCCGGTCGCGGCTGCGGAGCGTCGTCGGTGGGGCGCGGGCCGGGTGCGGTGATTGCGGCTGCTCGCTGAGGTCGGTGGCAGCATCGGTTGGATGCGGGTGGGTGCGGCGCGGGCGGCGGCGGTGGACTGGGTACGCGAGCGGGCGCGCCGCGATCCTGGCGTCCAGGGTGCGTTCTTCAGCGGGTCGACGGTGGGGTTGCCGGACGATGCGGTGCTGGCGGCGTCGTCGGACGTGGATGTGCTGCTGGTGCGGGACGGGCCGGGTCCGAAGCTGGGCAAGTTCCGCCACCGGGGGGTGCTGGTGGAGGTCAGCACAGTCGGCTGGGACGAGTTGGGCGGGCCGGAGGACGTGCTGGGGTCGTGGGTGTTCGCGCCGTTCTTCCGTACGGACACGGTGATCGTGGATTCGGCGGGTCGGCTGGCGGCGATCCGGGAGCGGGTGTCGGCCGGGTACGCGGATCCGGTGTGGGTGCGGCGGCGGTGCGCGGGGGTGCGCGGGCGGATCGAGGCGGGGCTGCGGTGGCTGGATGACACGGCGCCGCTGCACGATCAGGTGCTGGCGTGGGTGTTCCCGACGTCGGTGCTGGCGTTGCTGCCGGTGGTGGCGGGGTTGCGGGATCCGACGGTGCGGCGGCGGTACGTGCGGGCGCGGGAGGTGCTGGCCGGGCACGGCCTCGCCGACCGGTACCCGGAACTGCTGGCGACGCTGGACGGTGGCGGGGTGGGTCCGGGGCGGGTGCGGGGGCACCTGGCCGGGTTGGCGGTGACCTTCGACGAGGCGGCGCGGGTGGCGCGTACCCGGTTCCCGTTCAGTGCGGATGTCACGGCGGCGGGGCGGCCGGTGGTGGTGGACGGCGGCGCGGAGCTGATCGGGGTGGGGGCGCACCGGGAGGCGATGTTCTGGATCGTGGTCACGTACGCGCGGTGTCACGCGATCCTGGCGGCGGACGCCCCGGGGCGGGAGCGGGTGTTGCGGCCGGCGTTCGAGGCGGCGGTGGCGGATCTGGGGGTGGGGTCGGCGGTGGACCGGCGGCGGCGGGCGGACGGCCTGCTGGGGTCGCTGCCGGCGTGGCAGGCGGTGGCGGATGCGGTGGCGCGGCGTGCTGTGGCAGGCTGGGGGTGACGCGACTGGCGGCACGGGGATGGCAGCAACCATCGGGGAGCTTCGTCGCGGGGGTCGACCGCCTGGGCCTCCGCGAGCGAGGTGTGGCATGTCTTCTTCGGGTACGACGGCTCGGCTGTTGCCGGGTGGGCCGGTGGCGCAGCAGGTGCTGGCGGAGGTCGCCGAGGGTGTGACGGCGCTGCGCGCGGCGGGGGTGACGCCGGCGTTGGCGACGGTGCTGGTGGGTGACGACGACGCCAGCGCCGGGTACATCCGGATCAAGCAGCGGCAGGCGGCGGAGTTGGGTTTCGACTCGCCGCATGTGCACCTGCCGGCGTCGGCGTCGCAGGTGGATCTGCACGTGGTGTTGGAGGACTTCAACTCCGACAAGGGTGTGCACGGGGTGCTGGTGCAGCACCCGATTCCCGGCCATCTGGACTACGACCGGGCCCTGGCCGTGCTGGATCCGGACAAGGACGTCGACGGGATGCATCCGGTGAACATGGGCCGGCTGGCGTTGGGCCTGCCGGGGCCGTTGCCCTGCACTCCGGCGGGGATCGAGGCGCTGCTGGCGTTCCACGGGGTTCCGGTGGCGGGTCGGGAGGTGGTGATCCTTGGCCGGGGTGCCACGCTGGGCCGGCCGTTGGCGATGTTGCTGGCGCAGAAGCGGCCGACGGCGAACGCGGCGGTGACGGTGGTGCACACCGGGGTGGCGGATTGGCCGCGCTACACGCGGCGGGCGGAGATCCTGGTGGCGGCGGCGGGGGTGCCGGGGATCGTGCAGCCGGAGCACGTGCGCCCGGGCGCCGTGGTGGTCGGTGGCGGGGTGCGCTACGAGGGGCGGCGGCTGCTGCCGGACGTGGACGAGTCTTGTGCGCAGGTGGCGGGGGCGATCACGCCGCGGGTCGGTGGGGTCGGCCCGACGACGGTGGCGATGCTGTTCCGCAACGCGGTGCGGGCGGCGCAGCGGGCGGCCGGGCTGGGCTGAGCCGGTCCGGTGTGATGACGGGCGGCCCGACCAGGTGGATAGCCGGTCCGAAGGCGTTGCCGCGAGGGCCTGCCAGGTGGGCGGCGGGTTGTTGCCGCCCCCGTCGATGTGGCTGGTGGTGAGGTGGACCGGCGCGTGGGCCAGGCGCGCCGGGGGCCGGCCGCCTGCGCCATGAGGCAGCGGACACCAGCCCAACACGCCCAGATATGGCTGCTTGCGACGATTGATGCGCTTCGAGCTGTCTGCGCGGTGTTGTGTGGTGCTGATTGTCGACCATGCGGTGACGGTAGGGCTGTACCCGGGTACCGGATGCAGCCTCGCACCCGCGACTTGCATCCGGTAGCCGGGTACGGGTTTAGCGTGGGGACGTGAGCGAGGAATTTTCGGCTGGCGGGCTGAGTTGGGCGCCGCCGGCCTGCAATTTGCCCACCGCCGGGCAGCCGCTGCGGGTCGCGGAGTTCGACGAGCTGTTTGCCGCCGCGACGCGCCAAATCGAACGGCGGGATTCGTCACGGCTGGCTGTCGAACTGGTCTGCGATACGCAGGTCGCGGTGCGGGCAGCCAGCCTGGCAGTACGCGAGACCGGCTGCTGCTCGTTTTTCACCTTCGCGCTGCCCGCGGCCGGTGGCCGGCTGACGCTTGAGGTGAGTGTCGATGACGGGCACACCGGAGTGCTGGACGCGCTCGCCGAACGCGCCGCGGCCGGGGCAGCACGGTGAGCGGGGCGCTGAGCTCCGGGCAGGTGGCCACCGCGGCCGGGGTGAACCAGCAGACGCTGCGCTACTACGAACGCCGGGGCTTGCTCACCACGCCGCCGCGCAGTCTCGGCGGGCACCGGCGGTACCCGCCAGACACGGTCCGGCTGCTGCGGGTGATCAAGACCGCACAGCGGCTCGGGTTCACCCTCGACGAGATCGCCGACCTGCTGGAGGCGGTCGGCGCCCGGCGTAGCCTGCGGCCCGCGGCCGGATTGCAGGATCGGGCGCGGGCCAAGCTGGCCGAGGTGGAGGCCAAGATCGCCGACCTGTCGACGATCCGGGACACTCTGGCCCACGCGGTCGCGGCCGGCTGTGATGACCTGGCCGCCTGCGCCGACACCCCGGGCTGCCCCTTGCCGTTCACCGACATCGATCCCGGTGCCGATTCGGAGGCTGGCTGTGCGTGTCCCTGACCGGAGGACCGTCCCGGCGGGGCTTGGTGGCCTGGCCGGGTTTGCGTGCCTGGCCTGCTGCGCCATACCCGCCCTGCTGGCCGCCGGGATCATCGGCGGCGCCGGCTGGATCATGCTTGGGCGTGCCCTGCCCGCCCTCGCCGTCGGGCTGGTCGCGGCAGCCGCTGTCACCTGGTGGTGGATGGCCCGCCGCCGGCGGCGTGACCACATCGGCTGCGCCGGCGGCGACTGTTCCTGCGACACCCCGCCCGACCGGCAACCCGAACGGCCCGCCGTAGCATCCAGGCCGTGACCATCGCCCGATCCCTGGTCCTGTTCCTCGTCGCCGCCCTCAGCGAGATCGGAGGCGCGTGGCTGGTCTGGCAGGGCTGGCGCGAACACCGCGGCATCCTGTGGATCGCCGGCGGCGTCCTCGCTCTGGGCGCCTGCGGGTTCGTCGCCACCTTTGAACCTGATCCGCACTTGGGCCGGATCCTCGCCGCCTACGGCGGCATCTTCGTCGCCGGCTCCCTGGCCTGGGGATCATCGTCGACAAGTTCCGGCCCGACCGCTACGACCTGATCGGCGCCGCCATTTGCCTGCTCGGCGTGGCCGTCATCGTGTACCCGCACCTCGGCTGAACCGGCGGCCACCGAAGACCGGTCGCCGCCGTCGCGAGACACTGCCACGATGACGCCTACATCCCCATCCAGCCGCACTGTCCTGGTCACCGGCGCCTCGTCGGGCATCGGCCAGGCCACCGCCCGACTGTTCGCCGAATCCGGGTTCCGCGTGTTCGGAACCAGCCGACAGCAGCGCCCCGACCAACACGGCGTACGCATGCTGACCATGGACGTGCGGTCCGCCTCGTCCGTCCAGCACTGCGTCGACCAGGTGCTGTCTGACGCCGACTGCATCGACGTACTGATCAACAACGCCGGAGTCATGCACGAAGGCTTCGCCGAAGAAACCACCATCGCCGAAGCCGAAGCCATCCTGGACACCAACCTGCTCGGCGCCGCCCGCGTCATCAACGCGGTACTACCCGGCATGCGCGCCCACCGCCACGGCCGCATCATCACTGTCGGCTCGTTGGCCGCCTGGGTCGGCGAGCCCGGGGAAGCGTTCTACGCCGCCTCCAAAGCCGGCCTTGCCCGCTACACCGAGGCACTCCGACATGAGGTCTGGCCGCTGGGCGTCGCTGTCTCCCTCATCGAACCCGGTGCCTTCACCACCAACGTGCTCGACGCTGCCTCCGCCAGCGCCGGCACCATCGCCGACTACGACCAGGCACGCCAGGCTGCCCGCGCCACCCTGCACAACAGCCTGCGCAACGGCGCCGACCCCCGCGCAGTCGCCACCCGCATTCTCGCCATTGCCAACACCCGCACCCCGCGCTACCGGTACGGGGCAGGCCGAGACGGACGATGGCTTCCGTACCTCAAACTCCTCGTCCCCCAACGGCTGTTCGATTACCTGCTACGCCGAAGCTTCGGCCTGCACGATCGCCAAACCACCCGATAGGCTACTCAATTTCCGAGAACCCCCATTCTCAGAAGTAAACTGCCGGAGTGTCCGAGAACGCGGCGCAGCGGGGTCGGCAGCCCCCGAAACGACTTCCGAGAACCCGAAGCCGATCTCTGGGCCGCGGCGCCGGGGACGCGCCCCGGTTGTCCTGCCGGTCCGGCTGGAGGCGACCCACACCGGGTGTGCCGCCCAACTCGCCCGCGCGCCGCTGTCGGCCGAGACGCGCCGCACCTACGCCTTCAAGGTCCGCAGCTACCAACGGCGATGGCGCCGCGGCAGCCCGAGACCGCGCACCTGCTCCGCCTGGCTTGCCGACACCGACGTCGACGGCGACCCGCTCACCGACCGCCGCGGTGTTTCTCAACCATCGCGGCGGCATGGCTCTCGCCCGCGGCGCCAGCGCGATGTTCACCGCCATCATCGACACCGCCGGCCTCGACGACCACGCCACCGCCCAGGTCCTACGCCACACCTTCGCCACCCGACTCGTCCGCGTCGGCACCGACTTGGTGGTGGTCGCCGACATGCTCGGCCACACCTCCCTCGACCAGATCCGCCGCTACACCCCGCCCACCACCGCCGACCGATGCGACGCCCTCAAACACCTACCCGTCGACCGCTGACACAGCAGCCTGCCGCAAGATCACGGGTTGGATTTCTCCGTTTGCTACCGGGCCCCCTCGGTGCGGAACCGGGCGAGGCGGCGTCTCGTCGGTGCGCTGTGCGGTGGTCGGCGGGCGCGGTGGTCGTCAGGTCATTCCCGCCGGTACCTGCCGATGGTCGGGCTCGGGTTCTGGTGGGCCGTCGGCGACCGGCGTGGGCGTGGCGCCGCTGTGCGGGCGTGATCTCCTGATCTGCACGATGATGACCGAGGCGAGCACGATCGCCGCGCCGGCGATCTGCGCCGGCGTCAGGCGCTGGTCGAGGATCAGCCAGCCGAGTGCCGTGGCCACCAGTGGGCTGAGCAGGCCGAGGAAGGTGACCTCGATGGGGGCAAGCAGGCGGATTCCCCGGAACCAGAGCGTGTACGCGATGGCCGAGCCCACGACGGCGAGATAGGCGTAGCCGAGGGTGTTCCGCGGGGTCAGGTGCGTGGGAGGTGCTCCTTCGACCAGCAGGGTCACCGGCAGCAGCAGCAGGCCGCCGGTGACGAGTTGCCAACCGGTGCTGGCCAGCACCGGTGCGGGCGGGATCCAGCGTTTGCTCAGGACGACGCCGAGCGCCATGCTGATCGCGCCGCCGAGGGCGGCGGTCAGGCCGATGGTGTCGACCTGCGCGTCGGCGCGCAGGACGAGCAGGCTGACGCCGGCGAAGCCGGCGAGGGCGCAGAGCCCGACGCGTAGGGTGAGCCGCTGCGCGAGCAGCAGGGCCGCGAAGCCGGCGACGATGAGGGGCTGGACCGCGCCGACGGTGGCGGCGACGCCTCCGGGCAGCCGGTAGGCCGCGACGAAGAGCAGGGCGAAGAACGCCCCGATGTTCAGCGCGCCGAGTACGGTCGCTCGCCACCACCAGTCGCCCCTGGGCAGGCGTCGTGTGATCGCGATCAGGGCCAGCCCGGCGGGCAGGGCGCGGACCGTCGCCGCCAGCAGGGGTCGCCCGGGCGGGAGGAGTTCGGTGGTCACCAGGTAGGTGGAGCCCCACACGGAGGGCACCGCGGCGGTCATCAGGATGACGCCACCTCGATTGCTTAGCACTAAGACAAAGTACCTTACCGCTAAGAGATCTGGGAACCCGTGCCCCGAGGGCCCGCAGGGGCACCCCGGCTACGCTGCTGCTGTGGCCGATCACGTGGATCACGTACTGGAGCAGTGGGCCGCGCAACGCGCGGACCTGGACGTGTCGCCGATGGCGGTGATCGGGCGGATCTCCCGGCTCGTCCGGGTCGTGAACGGCGAACTCAACCGCACCTTCGCCGCCCACGGACTCGATGCCGCCTCCTTCGACGTGCTGGCCACGCTGCGGCGCAGCGGAGAGCCGTACCGGCGCACACCCGGCGAGCTGATGCGCGACGCCATGGTGACCTCGGGCGCCGTCACCCAGCGGCTGGAACGGCTCGAGCAGCGCGGGCTCGTCGCCCGCACCCGCAGCGCCGCCGACCGGCGCGCGGTGCACGTCACCCTCACCGCGGACGGGCTCGCGCTGATCGACCGCGTGCTGCCCGAGCACGTCGCGACGGAGCATCGGCTGCTGGCCGCTCTGTCGCCCGCGGCACGGGCCGGCCTCGCCGACACCCTGCGGGCGCTCCTGGAGTCGCTCGGCGACAGCCGGCACCGGCCCCCGCCCGCCGGTGCGGCCGCGCCGTCCACGTACGGCGGGTGACTCCCGCCACCGTCGGCAGCCACCTGATCCGCCCGAATCCCGGCAGCGGTGACGGCTTCGGCGCCGGCCCCCGACGTCCCGGCAGGCCGGGCGCCCGGTCCCTGCCCCGGTGACGGAGAGGGGCGGCTCAGCCGAGGTCGACGACCAGCGGCCGGTGGTCGGAGATCACCGACAGCGGGGTGTCGACGGCGGTGACGGGGGGCAGCCGGTCGAGGCCCTGCCGGTCGGCGAGGATGTGGTCGAGCTGGACGCGGGGCTGCCCGGCCGGGTAGGTGGGGCGGCGACCCAGGGGCCGCCAACGGGACACCAGCCCGGCCGGGCCGGCGGGCAGGTTCAGGTCGCCGAGCAGGATCCGTGGCGCGGGCAGCGTGCGCAGGGCCCGCACCACCCGGCGCAGTTGCCGGATGTTCCAGCCGGGCACGAAGGACAGGTGGGTGGCGGCGACGGTCAGCGGCCCGTGCGGGGTGTCCAGGACGGCGGCGAGCACGACGCGGGGTTCGTCGCGCAGCAGCACCAGTCCCCCGCCGGGGCCGGGCACGTAGATCGGGGAGCGCACCGGGGCGGGACGCAGCCGGGTGACCTGCCAGGAGCGGACGGGGTGGCGGCTGACCAGGCCGACGCCGTAGAGGGGCTCGCCGTGCCCGTCGTCGTCGTGGGTGAGCGGGCGGAACTGTTCACCGGGGGTGCCGACCACGGCGGCGGCGAAGCGGTGCTCGGGGGCGTCGAGGGCGCGGGCGGCGATGGCGGTGAGGTCGAGGTTGCCGCTGCGGGACTGGTCCCGGTCGACCTCCTGCAGGGCCAGGACGTCGGCGTCGAGCTCGGCGACGGCGGCGCCGAGCCGGTCGGGGTCGACCAGCCCGTCGGTGAGGGAGCGGCCGTGCAACAGATTGAAGGTGGCCAGGCGCACCTGCACACCCTACGTCTCCGTGGCAGGCTTGCCGGGTGCTCAAGGCGTTGGTCTGTTCGATGCTGGTTTTCGTGGCGGTGGCGTCGGCAGGGCTGTGGTTGCGGCGGCGTCGGGGGCGTTGAGCCCTGGTGAGCCTGGCCACAGCCGGTCTCGCCGGGGCGGCGGTGGTGGGAAGAATGGCCGCCCGTGGATCCTGTCTCGCTGACCACCCTGTTGACCGCGGCCACCATGGCGGGCTGGGTGGACGCCGTGGTCGGTGGCGGCGGGCTGTTGCTGTTGCCGGCGCTGCTGGTGGCCGCGCCGGGGGTGCCGGTGGCCACCGCGTTGGGCACGAACAAACTGGCCGCGATCTTCGGTACGTCCACGGCGGCGGTGACCTACGCGCGACGGACCAAGCTGGACTGGGCCCTGTCCGGCCCGGCGGCGGGCCTGGCGGTACTGAGCGCCGGGCTGGGCGCGGCGCTGGCGGGGGCGGTGCCGGCCGGCGCGTACCGGCCGGTGGTGCTGGTGGTGCTGCTGTCGGTGGCGCTGTTCGTGCTGACCCGGCCGCGGCTGGGGGTGGTGGCGCAGCCGCACCGGCGCACGCCGGCGCGGGTGGCCGCGGCGGTGACGGTGGCCGGGCTGGGCATCGCCCTGTACGACGGGTTGATCGGCCCGGGCACCGGCACGTTCCTGGTGTTGGCGTTCACCGCGCTGGTGGGGGCGGACTTCGTGCACGCCTCGGCGATGGCAAAGGTCGTCAACGCGGGCACGAACCTGGGCGCACTGGTGGTGTTCGCGCTGACCGGGCACGTGTGGTGGCTGCTGGGCGCGGGGATGGCGGTGTGCAACGTCGCCGGAGCCGCGCTGGGCGCGCGGATGGCGCTGCGGCGCGGCTCCGGCTTCGTGCGGGTGGTGCTGCTGGTCGTGGTGGTGGCCCTGGTCGCCAAGCTGGGCTACGACCAGTGGACGGCGAGCTGACCGCTCGGGTCAGGCGTGCCGGACGACGTCGTCGTAGTCCAGGCGGGGCAGCCGGGGGAACCAGGCATCCGGGCCGGGCTTGCCGATGTTGACCACGAGCAGGGACCGCCAGCTGCTGTCGGCGAAGAACTCCTTGTCGAGGCCGTCGGCGTCGAAGCCGGCCATCGGGCCGGCGGCCAGGCCGGCGGCGCGGACGGCGAACAGCCAGTAGCCGATCTGCAGGGTCGCGTTGAACCGGGCCATCCGCTCCCGGGCCACGGCGTCGGCGGCGAGGCCGTCGCGCATCTCCGGGCGGATCGGGAAGACCCGCGGGATGAACTCGTGGAAGTCGGTGTCGACGGCGAGCACGGCGACGACCGGCGCGCTCGCGGTCTTGGCCCGGTTTCCCTCGCTCATGTGGGTCAGCAGCTGCTCGCGGGCCTGGCCCTGGCGGACGAACAGCACGCGCAGCGGCTGCGTGTTGGCGGCCGTCGGCGGGTACTTGGCCAGCTCGAAGATGGCGCGCAGCTGCTCGTCGCGGACCGGCTCGTCGGTGAAGGTGTTCGCGGTGCGGGCGTCGGTGAACAGCTGGGCCTGCGCCTCGGGGTGCAGGGTGATCAGGTCACTCATCGGAGTCCTCGCTCTATCGTTGCCCCTCCGGTGTCGGTAGGGGCTAGCTTTTTAGTAGTGCCTTCCGGGTTGAGGGTAGCGCGTATCCTGGACAGGTGACAGTCAGGCCGGAGGTGGGCGGCACGCCCCGCATGTGCGATCAAGGGCTGGCCCGCGCCTTCGCCTTCCTCGGCAAGCGCTGGAACGGGGTGCTGCTGGGCACCCTGGCCTCCGGGCCGGCCGGCTTCGCCGAGCTGGGCCGGGCGCTGCCCGGGATCAGCGAGTCGGTGCTGTCCGACCGGCTCGGCGAGCTGTGCCGGGTCGGCCTGGTCTCCCGCACCGTCCGGGAGGGCCCGCCGGTCGGTGTGAGCTACGAACTCACCGAGCGCGGCGCCGCCCTGCTGCCGGCCCTGGATGCGCTCGCCCGCTGGGCGCACGAGAACCTTCCCGCCCAGCCGGGACGCGCCGGCGGCTGCTGACCGCCGCCGTGTGATCATCACCGGATGCCCATACGCGCCGAACACGACCGAACCGTCCTGGCCGAGCTGCTCGGGCGGGACCCGGTGCTGCACGCGTATCAGCTCGGTGACCTGGACGACTTCTTCTGGCCGTACACCTCCTGGTACCGCCGCGGCGACCAGGTGGCCCTGCTCTACCACGGCGTCGAACTGCCGACCCTGCTGGCGTTCACGTCACCGGAGCGCACCGGCGAGCTGGCCGCGCTGCTGGCCGAGGCGGCCCCGGTGCTGCCGCCCCGGCTGTGGGCGCACCTCTCCCCCGGCCTGGACGCCACCGTGGCCCGCTGGTACGAGCTGACCGACGCCGCGCCGCACCACCGGATGGCGCTGACCGACCCGGCCCGGCTGGCCCGGACCACGCCCGCCGGGCAGGTGCTCGACCGCACCGACCTGCCCGCGCTGCACGACCTCTACGCGGCCGCCTACCCCGGGAACTGGTTCGACCCGCGGATGCTGGACACCGGCCAGTACGTGGGGATCCGCGCGGACGGCGACCTGGTGGCCGTGGCCGGGGTGCACGTCTGGTCGCCCACCTGGCGGGTGGCCGCCCTGGGCAACGTCACCACCCATCCGAGGTTCCGCGGCCGGGGTCTGGCCGGCGCCGCGGTGGCCGCGCTCTGCGCCCGCCTGCGGGACACCGTCGACCACGTGACCCTCAACGTCCGGGCCGACAACACCGCCGCCGTAGGCCTCTACGAGCGGCTCGGCTTCACCCGGGTCGCCGAGTTCACCGAGTGCGGGCTGCACCGCCGATGACCTGTCACCGGCGGGACACCCCGTCCTGACGCGGGGGCGGCCGGTCGCCCCCGCGCCGGGTCACAGGCCCCGGCTGGGCGAGTGGAACCGTCCCGCGCGGACCTCCCGCAGCGCCCGGCGGCGGGTCTCCCCGCGCAGCGTGTCGACGTAGAGACGGCCCCGGAGGTGGTCGGTCTCGTGCTGCAGAGCCCGGGCCAGGAAGCCCCGGCCCGAGATGGTCAGCGGCTCGCCGTGCTGGTCGAAGCCGTGCGCGGTGGCCCGCATCGCCCGCGGGGTCGGGAAGTACAGCCCGGGGATGGACAGGCAGCCCTCCTCGTCGTCCTGGAGCTCCTCGGACAGCTCCAGCGTCGGGTTGATCAGGTGGCCGCGATGGCCGTCGGCGTCGTAGACGAACGCCTGCGCGTTCACCCCGATCTGGGGCGCGGCGACCCCGGCGCGGCCGGGCGCGCCGAATAGCGTGTCCATCAGGTCCTGCACGAGCGCGCGCAGCTCGGCGTCGAAGCTGGTGACCGGCTCGGAGGGGGTGCGCAGCACGGGGTCGCCGATGATCCGGATCGGGCGCATAGTCATGTCCGGAAGGCTATCCGTCCGTTACCTCACCGGTGGGCGCACCCGCCGGTCGGCCGGCCCGGGCCCCCGTCGCCCGCCCCGGGGCCAGGCCGGTGTCGGCGATCCGGTCGCGTAGCGGGCGGCGGCGCAGTGCGGCCAGCACCGCGTACAGTTCGTCGGCCAGCGGCACGGGCAGCTCCGCGTCGAGGTTGCGCATGGCGGTGGTGGTGGCCGCCCACTCGGCCTCGATGACCGGCCGCAGCGCGTGGGCGCGGTCGGTCAGGGCGACGATGCGTTGCCGGGCGTCCGCGCCGGGACTGAGGGTGACCAGGCCGGCGCGGTTCATCTGGGCGACGGTCTGGCTGGCCGCCGAGTGGGTGACGCCGACCCGGGCGGCGAGGTCGCGGATGGCCGCCGGCCCGTCGGCGAGCAGCGCCCGCACCAGCGGCGAGTAGCGGGGCCGGTAGTCGGCCAGGTCGAGGTCGGCGTAGACGGCGGCGACATCGCCGTCGAGCAGTTCGAGGACGTGGCGCAGCAGGGTGCCGAGTGCCTCGCGGTCGGGGGCGGTCACATCCGCTAATGTAACAGCACTGTTGTGTCTGGTGCGTGGGAGGGAACCAGGATGTATCCACCGATCGAGCCGTACGCGCAGGGCCTGCTCGACGTCGGCGACGGCCAGCGGATCCACTGGGAGACCTGCGGAAACCCGGACGGTCGCCCCGCCCTGGTGGTGCACGGCGGCCCCGGCTCGGGCGCCACCCCGTCGTGGCGGCGGCTGTTCGACCCGGCCGCCTACCGGATCATCCTGTTCGACCAGCGCGGCTGCGGCCGCAGCACCCCGCACGCCAGCGACCCGGCGGTCGACCTGTCGGTGAACACCACCGCGCACCTGCTGGCCGACATGGAACGGTTGCGCGAGCACCTGGAGGTCGACCGGTGGCTGCTCTGCGGCGCCTCCTGGGGCTCGTCGCTGTCCCTCGCCTACGCCCAGCGCCACCCCCACCGGGTCACCGCGCTGGCGCTGTTCAGCGTGGTCGCCAACACCCGCCGGGAAGTCGACTGGGTGACCCGGGACATGGGCCGGGTCTTCCCCGAGGAATGGGCCCGCTTCCGCGACGGCGTGCCGGCGGCCGACCGCGACGGCGACCTGTCCGCCGCGTACGCCCGGCTGGTCAACGACCCGGATCCGGCGGTGCGGGAGCGGGCCGAGCTCGACTGGTGCGCCTGGGAGGACGTGCACGTCTCGCTCGCCGGCGGGTTCAAGCCCAGCCCCCGCTACGCCGACCCGGTGTTCCGGGCCGCCTTTGTCCGGATCGTCACCCACTACTTCAGCCACCTCGGGTTCCTTCCCGACGGGCAGCTGCTGCGCGACGCCGGCAAGCTCGCCGGCATCCCCGGGGTGCTGGTGCAGGGTCGCCTCGACGTCAGCGGCCCGCCGGACATCGCCTGGCAGCTCACCCGGGACTGGCCGGACGCCCGCCTGGAGATCGTCGAGGCGGGGGGACACGGCAGCGGCCACGGCATCGGCGAGCGGGTCGTGGCCGCCCTGGACGCCTTCGCCCGGGCCTGACCCCGGTCGTCGCGGGGCGCCCGGCCCGGGTTCAGCCGGCGGCGAGCAGCGCGCGCACCGGGGCGGCCTTGGCCGCCGCCTCGGCGACCTCGGACGCCGGGTCGCTGCCCCAGGTGATGCCACCACCGGCCCACAGGTGCAGCCGCTCGGCGTCGGCCGCGGCGGTGCGGATGGTCAGGCCCAGGTCGATGCGCCCCGGCCCGACCCAGCCCAGCGCGCCCATGCTGGCGCCCCGGCCGACCGGCTCCAGGGCGGCGATCCGCTCCAGCGCGGCGAGCTTCGGCGCGCCGGTCACCGACCCGCCGGGGCAGACCGCGCGCAGCAGCGCCGCCAGGCCCAGCCCGTCGGCAGGCGCCGCGGACACCGTCGACTCCGCCTGCCACAGGTCGCACCACCGGCGTACGGCGAACAGCTCGTCGACCCGCACCGAGCCGGTCCGGGCCACCCGGGCCAGGTCGTTGCGCTCCAGGTCGACGATCATGATGTGCTCGGCCCGCTCCTTGGCGGAGGCGAGCAGTTCCCGCCGCCCGCTCGTGGTGGCCGGCCGGGTGCCCTTGATCGGCCGGGTGACGAGCCGGCCGTCCTCGAGGGCGATCAGGGTCTCCGGGGAGGCGCAGCCGATCGCCCAGCCGAGCCCGGCGAGGGTGCCGCCGTAGCGGGCGCCGGGCAGGGCGGCCAGCCGGGCCAGGGCCGGCAGCGGATCCCCGGCGTACGGCGCGGCGGCGTGGCCGACCAGGTTGACCTGGTAGACGTCGCCGCGCCCGATGGCGGCGCGGACCGCCGCCACGGCGTCGGCGTGCGCGCCGGGCGTCCAGCTGTCCCGCCAGTCCCCCAGCCACCAGCCGCCCGGCGTGGGGTCGACGGGCGGTCCGGCCGGCGACACGGCGTGGCCGTAGACGACCACCGCCATCTCGGGCAGCGCCGGCACCGGGGTGGGCGCGCCGGGTGGCCCGCCGGCGGTGCGGGCCCCGGCCGCGGCGGAGAGGTACAGGGCGGCGCCGCACACGCCACGGGGGTCGTGGGCGGCGGGACGGGACAGGTCGTCCAGGGCGATCCCGTGGTCGGCGAGGAACTCCTGGGCCAGGGTGGCCGGGTCGCCGCCGTCGGCCGGCCACCACTCCAGCCGGGCGCGTTCGGTGAGCCGGTCCCGGCATCCGACGGGCGCGGCGGGGACGTCGACGTACCTCATTGGGAGCGCTTCCACGCCGTCTGGACCGTTCTCTCTCATCCGTTCAGCCGATTCTGGGTGAACAAGCCGGAACCCTGCTCGATAGCGCGCAGTTTTGCTTGGTACTGTGCGTCACTGGTCATGTGAACCATGACACAGTGCCCCCACAGTCCGGAGAACCCGATGTGCCAGCACCAACCCACCTGCCCCTCCGCCGAGGCGACCGACCGAGACGCCGCCCGTGTCATCGCCTGCTTTCCTGAACAGGGCTGGAGCCTGCTCTGCAACGGTGTGATCATCTTCGAGGACACCGGTGAGCTGCTCCCCGACGGCAGCAGCATCGCACCGCACCGAGGCCCCGCCCGACACGCCCTCGTCGCCTGATTTCACCACGCTGCGTGATCGCAGTGTGCGTCGTCGACCCAGGCTAGCCCCCACCGGCGGGGGCGCCCTCCCCAGGTCGACGACGCCGGGGCGGCCCGACGACCGCCCCGGCTTCCGCGCATCTCAGTTCTCGAACGCCTCCGGCGACGGGCACGAGCAGACCAGGTTCCGGTCGCCGTACGCGCCGTCGATCCGCCGCACCGGCGGCCAGTACTTCCCCGCCCGGTCCACCCCGGCCGGATAGGCGCCCACCGACCGCGGGTACGGGTGCGGCCACTCGTCGCCCGACACCATCGCCGCGGTGTGCGGGGCGTTGGACAGCGGGTTGTCCCCGGCCGGCCACTCCCCCGAGCCCACCTTGTCGATCTCCGCCCGGATGGCGATCATGGCGTCGCAGAACCGGTCCAGCTCCGCCAGGTCCTCGCTCTCGGTCGGCTCCACCATCAGCGTGCCGGCCACCGGGAACGACATCGTCGGCGCGTGGAAGCCGTAGTCGATCAGCCGCTTCGCCACGTCGTCCACGCTCACCCCGGCCACCTTCGTCAGCGGCCGCAGGTCCAGGATGCACTCGTGCGCCACCAGGCCCTTGTTGCCGGCGTACAGCACCGGGAAGTGGTTGCGCAGCCGCACCGCCACGTAGTTCGCCGCGAGCACCGCCACCCCGGTCGCCCGGACCAGCCCCGGCGCGCCCATCATCCGCAGGTACGCCCACGGGATCGGCAGGATCCCCGCCGACCCGTACCGGGCCGCCGAGATCGCCGGCGCCCCGTCGGCGCGGTCACCGCCCGGGTCACTGGGCAGGAACGGCGCCAGGTGCGCCCGCACCGCCACCGGCCCGACACCCGGACCGCCGCCGCCGTGCGGGATGCAGAAGGTCTTGTGCAGGTTCAGGTGCGACACGTCCGCCCCGAACCTGCCCGGCTTGGCGAACCCGACCAGCGCGTTGAGGTTCGCGCCGTCGACGTAAACCTGACCGCCGGCGTCGTGCACCTTCGCGCACAGCTGCGCGATGCCCGTCTCGTACACCCCGTGCGTGGACGGGTAGGTCACCATGATCGCCGCGAGGGCGTCCCGGTGCTTGTCGATCTTCGCGTCCAGGTCCACCAGGTCGACGTTGCCGTCCGCGTCGCAGCCGACCACGACCACCCGCATGCCGGCCATCACCGCAGATGCGGCGTTGGTGCCGTGCGCCGACGACGGGATCAGGCACACGTCCCGGTCCCCCTCGCCCCGCTGCCGGTGGTAGGCGCGGATCGCCAGCAGGCCGGCCAGCTCGCCCTGGGAGCCGGCGTTGGGCTGCACGCTGACCGCGTCGTAGCCGGTCACCTCGGCCAGCCAGTCCTCCAGCTGCCCGATCAGCTCCCGGTACCCGGCGGTCTGCGACTCGGGCGCGAACGGGTGCAGGTGGGCGAACTCGGGCCAGGTGATCGCCTCCATCTCGGTGGTGGCGTTCAGCTTCATCGTGCACGACCCGAGCGGGATCATGCCCCGGTCCAGGGCGTAGTCGAAGTCGGCCAGCCGGCGCAGGTAGCGCAGCATCGCGGTCTCGGAGTGGTGGGCGCGGAACACCGGGTGGGTGAGGAAGTCCGACGTGCGGGCCAGCGCGGCCGGCAGCGTCGCGTCCACCTCCCCGTCGACGCCGTCGACGCCGAACGCCGCCCACACCGCCGCCAGGTGTGCCCCGGTGGTCGTCTCGTCGCAGGAGACGCCCACCCGGTCGGCGTCGACCAGCCGCAGGTTGACGCCGAGCCGCGCGGCGGTGGCCACCACCTCGGCCGCCCGCCCCGGCACGGTCGCGGTGACGGTGTCGAAGAACGGCACCTCCGCGACCTGGACGCCGCCCGCGCGCAGCCCGGCCGCGAGCCGCGCCGCCATGTCATGGGTACGCCGGGCGATCGCCCGCAGCCCGTCCGGGCCGTGGTACACGGCGTACATGCCGGCCATCACCGCCAGCAGCACCTGCGCGGTGCAGATGTTGCTGGTCGCCTTCTCCCGCCGGATGTGCTGCTCGCGGGTCTGCAACGCCAGCCGGTAGGCCGGGTTGCCGTCGGCGTCCTTGGACACCCCGACCAGCCGGCCGGGCAGCATCCGCTCCAGACCGGAGCGGACCGCCAGGTAGCCGGCGTGCGGGCCACCGAAGCCCATCGGCACGCCGAAGCGCTGGGTGGTGCCGGCGGCGATGTCCGCGCCGATCTCCCCCGGCGCGCGCAGCAGCGTCAACGCCAGCAGGTCCGCGGCCACGGTGACCAGGGCCCCGGCCGCGTGCGCGGCCCCGACCAGGCCGGCGTGGTCGCGCACCGCCCCGGACGCGCCCGGGTACTGCAGGTGCAGGCCGAAGAACTCGCCCGGCAGTTCGTCGGTGTCGACGTCGAGCACCCGCACCTCGATGCCGAGCGGCTCGGCCCGGCTGGTGATCACCGCGATGGTCTGCGGCAGGGTGTCCGCGTCGACGACGTACACGTTGCTCTTGCTCCGCCCGGCGCGGCGGGCGAGGGTCATCGCCTCGGCCGCGGCGGTGCCCTCGTCGAGCATGGAGGCGTTCGCGGTGGCCAGCCCGGTCAGGTCGGTGACCATGGTCTGGAAGTTCAGCAGCGCCTCCAGCCGGCCCTGGCTGATCTCCGGCTGGTACGGCGTGTACGCCGTGTACCAGGCCGGGTTCTCCAGCACGTTGCGGCGGATGACACCTGGGGTGTGGGTGCCGTGGTAGCCCAGGCCGATCATGGACACGGCCACCGTGTTGCGGGCGGCCAGGGCGCGCAGCTCGGCGAGGGCCTCCTGCTCGCCGGCCGGGGCGGGCAGGTCCAGGGTGCCGTGCCAGCGGATCACCTCGGGGATCGCGGCGTCCATCAGCTCGTCGATGGAGCTGTAGCCGACGGCCTCCAGCATGCGGCGTTCGTCGTCGGGGCCGGGACCGATGTGCCGGTCGGCGAACTGCTCTGCGGTCATGCGCTGCGCTCCTTGTGGGGGCGAGGTCGACGGGTCAACCTCCCCCTGAGTCACGCACGAAGCGCTCCACAGCGCCTGCCCACATGGTCCTTTTGCCTGAGAGGTTCCGGGGAGGAAGCTGCCCCTTCGGCGCCGTCCGGGAGGTCCCCGGGCGGTCTCTCCCGTGTGGGTGGTACCGGCATGGTCAACGCTACCAGCGACCGTGTTTCCGGCTCATGTCCTACCCCGGGCCGGCCTGCGCTACACGCCGGCCGGCTGCACCCCCGCCGCCGCGGCGCCGGCCGCCACCCGGTCGGCGAGGCTGGTCAGCACCGCGCCCAGCGGCGCGTCCAGGGTGAGGGCGGCGTGCCCGTCGCCGCGGGTGGGCCCCTGGTTGACGATGGCGACCGGGATGCCCAGCTTCGCCGCGCGGATCACGAACCGGCGCCCCGACATGACGGTGAGGGACGAGCCGAGCACCAGCACCGTCCGGGCCCGCTCGACCACGGCGAAACACTGCGCGACCCGGGCCGGCGGAACGGTCTCGCCGAAGAACACCACGTCCGGTTTGAGCAGACCGGTGCCGCAGATGCCGCAGTCCACCGTCCGGAACCGGGCCACCGCCTCGTCGGGCAGGTCGACGTCGCCGTCGGGGTTGACGTGGGCGACGTGCGCGTCGAAGCCCGGGTTGGCCTCGGTCAGCCGCCGGTCCAGCTCCTCGCGGGAGGTGAGGTTGCCGCAGTCCAGGCAGGTCACCTCGTCGAGGCGGCCGTGCAGCTCGATCACCCCGGTGGCCCCGGCGGCGGTGTGCAGGCCGTCGACGTTCTGCGTGATGATCCCGCCGAGCAGGCCGGCGCGTTGCAGCCGCGCCACCGCCCGGTGCCCGGCGTTCGGGGCGGCCCGGGCGATCATCCGCCAGCCCAGGTGGCTGCGCGCCCAGTAGCGCCGCCGCGCCACCGGGTCACGGGTGAACGCCTGATACGTCATCGGGGTGTGTCGGCGGGCCGCGCCGCTGGGCCCCCGGTAGTCCGGGATGCCCGACTCGGTGGACAACCCGGCGCCGCTGAGCACCACGACGTCCCCGGCACCGACGAGCCGGGTCAACGCGTCGAACGTCTCCGTCACCCGTCCATGCTGCCTCAACCGGCGCCCCACGACGACCGCCACCGTCGGGACGCCCGGCCCGGGTGACCCCCGTCACCGGTAACCGGGCACGCCCCGGCGGGCACCGACCGGCGAGCGGGCCGGCCCGCCGCTAGGTTGAGGGTATGCGCGTCGTCATCGCCGGAGGCCACGGCAAGATCGCCAAGCTGCTGGAACGGGAACTCGCCGGCCGCGGCGACACCGCGATCGGGTTGATCCGCAACCCCGACCACGCGGCTGTGCTGCGCGCCGCCGGCGCCGAGCCCGTGCTGTGCGACCTGGAGCGGGCCGACGTCAACATCGTCGCCGGCCACCTGACCGGCGCCGACGCGGTGGTGTTCGCCGCCGGCGCCGGGCCGGGCAGCGGCGCCGCCCGCAAGGACACCGTCGACCGGGCCGCCGCCGTGCTGCTCGCCGACGCCGCGCAGCGCGCCGGGGTCCGTCGCTACCTGCTGGTGTCGTCCATGGGTGTGGACGCCCCGCCCGCCCCGGACCGGGGCGAGGTGTGGGCGGCGTACCTGCGGGCGAAGAAGGCCGCCGAGCAGGACGTCACCGGCCGGGACCTCGAGGTGACCGTGCTGCGGCCCGGCCGGCTCACCGACGACGAACCCGTCGGCCGGATCACGCTCGCCCGGCACGTGCCGGGCGGCCCGGTCACCCGCGCCGACGTAGCCCGGGTGCTGCTCGCGCTGCTGTACGCCCCGGACACCGCCGGGCTGACCCTGGAACTCGTCGGCGGGGAGACCCCGATCGCCGACGCCGTGGCCGCCGTCGCCGTCCGCTGACCGTCAACCGGCCCAGCGCGCCTCGCCCCCCACGCCACAGCGCCGCCAGCACCGGGCGCAACGACCCGGCGCGCGGGGTCGACGCGTACGTGGCCCGGGGTGGCGTGCCGGACTGCTCGTCACGGCGCACGATGTCGTCCTCGGCGAGCAGCCGCAGCCGCTCGGTGAGGACCTTCGCGGTGACCGGCCCGACCGCGGCGCGCAACCGCGTGTACCGCCGCGGGCCGTCCAGCAACGCACGGATGATCACGCCGTTCCACCGGCCGCCCACGATGTCCAGGGTGCGCGACAGCCCGCTGACCCCGCCGAGCCGCGACTGCGCCCGGGTCGATGGTCGGCCCGCCCTCGCCGGCGGGCCGACCGGCACGTCAGCGCTGATGCCGGGGCAGCGCCGGCTGCGGCTGCCCCGCCCCGATCGGCGGCGCCTCCCGGGCGATCCGCTCCATCGTCTGCGCCAGCTGCTCGCTGCCGTCGTCGAGGTGCCGCGCCGCCGCCCGCATGTGCGAGATCATCATCTCGCCGAAGATCCGCAACGCCTCGCGGGTGGCCACCGAGTCGTCGAAGTTCGCGCCGGCGGTACTGCGGTACTGCGCCACCACCCGCTCGGCCTCCTGCTTCGCCTCCTCGGCTGCCGCGCGCATGTAGCTCTCGTACTGCAGCTGGGCGTACTCGGCGACCCGCCGGGCGTAGTCGTGCGCCTGGGCGATGATCTGCTCGGCCTCCCGCTGCGCGGCCGACAGCAGGTTCACCTCCTTGGCCGCCGGCAGCGTCGCCGCCCGGTCGGTGCTCGGGATCACCCCGTGCCGGTGCAGCTCCAGATGGTCCTGCAGCCGCTCGGCCTCCGCCCGCAGATTGGCGATCTGCGTGGCCAGCAGGTCCAGCTCGTCGGCCACCTGCAACTTGAACCGGTCCACATCGGCATGGTCGTAGCCGCGTCGGGTGAACGACGTGCTGCCGAACTCCCACCGGCGTACCCGGTCCGCGGTCAGGCGCACCTGCGCCCCGCCGGAGAACTGTCCGCTCTCGTACCTGCTGATCGGGGTCGCGCTCACCGGGCACCTCCGGATTCGTCAGTGGCGGTCGCGGTCCGCCAGGTCGGCCCGTACCAGTGCTTGCCGAAACCCTCGTGGTGCAGCTGACCGCCGTGGTAGCCGGCCCGGGTCAGCGTCGTCACCGAGTGGCTGACCATCTCGTCGGAACCACACACGTACACGTGCCGGGACCGCCAGTCCCCGTCCGCGACCGCCCGGTCCGCCACCTGAACGAAATCGCCGGGGTGCAGCGGATCCGCACCGGCCACGTAGGTCACCGTCAACCACGGGTGCGAAGCGGCCAGCTTGTCGATCGCGTCGGTGTCGTAGAACTCCATCCGGGAACGGGCCCCCACGTACAGGTCCACCCGGCGTCCCGAGCCCTCCGCCGCGACCTGCTCGACGAGGGCCTTCACCGGCGCCCAGCCGGTCCCGCCGGCCAGCAGCAACAGATC
Organism: Micromonospora mangrovicola; assembly: GCF_047200535.1. NCBI lineage: Bacteria > Bacillati > Actinomycetota > Actinomycetes > Micromonosporales > Micromonosporaceae > Micromonospora > Micromonospora mangrovicola. Next base: position 52,489 of record NZ_JBJZOG010000005.1, read on the forward strand.
CGACGACCCGGCCGGCCACAACGTCAACCGGTCGCCCACCGGGGAAGCCAGGTGGATCTGGTCACCGACCGCGCACCCGTACACCAGCCGCGACGACACCACACCGCCCGGCGTGGCCCGTACGTGCAGCTCCAGCGTCCCGTCCGGGCGCGGGGCGTTCGCCGGCGAGTAGTACCGCCACGAGCGCACCGCCGGATGGGACACCCCGACCGACTGGCCCGGGGTGAACGGCAACAGGTACTGCGGACGGACCGTCAGCACCGCCACGTCGAACGTGCGCCGCTCGTGCCCGAGGATCTCGCCCATCCACCACGGCGGCGACACCGACTCCGCGGCCTGCGCCGCCTCGATCATCACCTGCGAGACCAGCCCGTACGCGGCCGTCCAGTCCGCGGCCAGTTCCTCGGTCCACTGCTCCCCGAGAAAGTGCTGCAACGTGGCCACGAGCGCCTCGCCGACCGCCGGATAGTGCTCGGCGCGCACCGCGAACTTGCGGTGGTCGGCCCCGAGCTCCTGCAGGAACCCGACGAGCCGGTCCAGCTGGTCCACATGGGACACGATGTGTCCCAACGCGGTCACCAGGCGGTCCCGCTGACCGGCCATGTTCGTGGGGAACATCTGCCGCGTCTCCGGGTACGCCAGGAACAGCGTCGAGTAGAAGTAGAGCGGCACCTGGTCGCCGTGCGCGGCGACCAGGGACCAACTCTGCTTGAGCCGTGCGGCGTCCACGCTCAGGCGTTCCCCACGGACACGACCTGGTCCCGCACCTGGCCCAGCACGACCTGCACGTCGGCGAGGATGTCCGCCGGCACGCCCAACTCGCTCAGCGTCGCCATCAGATGCTCACCGACCTTCGCGTAGTGCGCCGGCGGGATGTTCAGCGGCTGGTGCGCCTCGGCCAGCCCACGACCGGTGTACTCGTTCGGGCCGCCGAGCACCACGGCCAGCATCAGCGCCAGGTGACGCCGCTGCTCGGCCATGTTCACGTCGGTGAAGTAACCGGCAAGCTCCGGGTCGGCCAGCACCTTGTCGTAGAACAGCTCCACGGCCGCCTTCACTGCGGCGGCACCGCCGATCCGCTCGTAGTGGGAGGCCGGGGCGGTCTCTTCCGTCACCGTCATGGTGGATTCCTCTCGAGATGAGGGGTACGCGGCCGCAGCCGCGGAGGGGGCAACGGCAGCCGGCGCGCCGTACGACGGTCCGCCGGGACGTCCACGCGCAAGCGACCGTGTCGGACCATAGCGTGCCGCCGGGAACGGTTCACGCCGGCCCTATCCGATTCCCGCCAACTGTCGACCACGGACAGTCATCAAAAGCCGCTGGACGATGGCATCCCGCATCGGAGCCACCACGCTCCGTGGACGCCGTCGCGCCGGCGCCGATCCCGGAAAGTCCTGCTCGGACAACCCGGGGCGAGCCACCCACCGCCGCGCCGATCAGCACCGCCACCTGCGCATACGCCCCAGGCCACCCGGTACCGGAAAGGCGGCGCCGCCGGCACCGGCCGGCCGCACCATCCGCACCCAACAACCGACACTACGAGTGACCAAAAAAGTGGACCGCGACCTACCCATTTGGGCGCGCCGCGGTCCACCGGAAACGTACGACCGGAAGATCAACCAGCCCGGCGGCGCGCCCGACGCGCCGCCAGCTCGTCACCCACCGACTCCGACGACTCCGACGACTCGGCAGCCGGCTCCCGCGCACCCGTCGACCCCTGTCCACCCACCGGCTCCGCCGGCAGATGCGACAACGAACCCTGGATCTCCTTGAACGCGCCGCCGATCGCGATGCCGAACACCCCCTGGCCGCCCTGCAACAGGTCGACCACCTCCTCCGGCGACCGGCACTCGTACACCGACGTCCCGTCGGAGATCAACGTGATGCCCGCCAGATCCTCCACCCCGCGCGACCGCAACGCCTCGATCGCCTTGCGGATGTTCTGCAACGACACCCCGGCGTCCAGCAGCCGCTTCACGACCTTCAACACCACCAGGTCGCGGAAGGAGTACAACCGGGACGTCCCCGACCCCGACGCGTCCCGCACACTCGGCACCACCAGACCCGTCCGGGCCCAGTAGTCCAACTGCCGGTAGCTGATACCCACCGCGGAACAGGCGGTCACCCCGCGGTAACCCACGTCGCCGTCACCGACCGGCTCAGCGGCCACACCCGGCTGCTGCCGTTCCGAACTCGGACCAGGATCTCGCGGCTCGTGCATCCGGACAACCTCCCCGCCCGTGCGGTGACACGTCGTCTCCCCGTACGTGCACCCCTCGACAACCGCAACCCTATAGCGGTCCCCAGGACTTACCACGCAGGAAGCACCACGACACGCCGCGCAGTCACCAGGAAGATCAACAACAGCGGCCCGCCGCCACCACCGTGACCGCCGCCGCACCACGACCGGGCCCACCAGCCCGACACCACTCAGCCCGCGAAGTCCTCCGGACGCACCTGGTCCAGGAACTCCCGGAACTTCTCCACCTCGTCCTCCTGCTCGTCCGGGATCACGATCCCCGCCTCACTGAGGACCTGCTCAGCACAACGAATCGGAGCCCCGACCCGCAACGCCAACGCGATGGAATCGCTCGGCCGCGCCGACACCCGCACGCCGTCACCGATCAACAGATCGGCGTAGAAGACGTTCTCCTTCAGCTCGGTGATCTCCACCGCTCGCAACGGCGCCTGCAGCGCCGCCAGCACGTCCCGCAACAGATCGTGCGTCAACGGCCGCGCCGGCTTGACCCCCTGCTGCTCGTAGGCGATCGCCGTCGCCTCGACCGCGCCGATCCAGATCGGCAGATAGCGGTCCCCCTCGACCTCCCGCAGCAGGACGATCGGCTGGTTGCTGGGCAGCTCCACCCGAACTCCGACCACGCTCAGCTCGCGCACCGCCGCCTCCGTGTCGTCGTCGCCTATGGCACCGCGCCCTTCCCTGCACGGTACACGGACCGCGACACGAGAGTCCCATGCGCTACGTGCACCACGCCCCGCCGGAAAGGGGTTACCCCGGCAAGCCTACGACACGCTTCCCGGCACAGATCTTTCCGCGCCCACCGACGGCAAAGGGCCGGGCGCCCCCACGACACCCGACCCCACACACCTCAACGACCCAACGTCGACCGCAGCCCCACCCGCACCAGAGCCGCGTGCAACTGCTGCGACAACGCCAGCAACTCCCGCGCCGTCTCCGCCGCCCGGGCCCGCGCCGCCGGATCACTCTGCCGCACCAACGGAGCCACCAACTGCGCGAACAGGCCAACCTCCCGATCGGCCGCCGTCCGGTAGCCCCGCAGATGCCGCGGCTCCAACCCGTACGCCGCCAGACCCGCCACCGCCCCCGCGATGATCAACGCATCCGCGTCGTACCACCCCGGCGGATCGGACACCAGCACACCGAGCCGCTCCAACTCCACCAACGTCGACTCGTCGATGCCGCTCCGGGAAACCAGATCAGCCCGCCCCAGCCGCACCTCCGACGACTCGGCGGACTTCTCCACCTCCCGACCCGGCACCTCACCACCGGGACCCACGGCCACCAACGCCGGCCGCTGCCGCCCCGGCGCCGCACCCGACGCGTCCCACTCCGCCAACTGCTCACGGATCACCCGCAACGGCAGATACTGGTCCCGCTGCGCGGTCAACACGAACCGCAGCCGCGCCACATCGTCCCAGCTGTACTTCCGATACCCCGCCGGCGTCCGCTGCGGCTCCACCAGGCCCTCGGCCTCCAGAAACCGCAACTTCGAGATCGTGACGTCCGGGAACTCCACCCGAAGCTGCGTCAACACCTCACCGATACTCATCAGCGGTGTGGAACGCGCCGCCCCGGGCGGCGTCGAAGCCGCAGGCTCGTTCACCCCCGGCCGGCCCCCTCCTCCGGACGCGGACCGGCGATGAACACCACCCGGAACTTACCGATCTGCACCTCGTCACCATTGCTCAACGTGGCCGCCTCGACCCGTTCCCGGTTCACGTACGTGCCGTTCAGGCTGCCCACGTCCCGCACCGTGAACGTGCCACCGTCGCGGTGGAACTCGGCGTGCCGCCGAGAAACCGTCACGTCATCGAGGAAGATGTCACTGTCCGGGTGCCGCCCGCTCGTCGTCACATCGTGGTCCAACAGGAACCGGGCACCCGCATTCGGACCCCGACGAACCACCAGCAGCGCCATACCCGGCGGCAACGAACCGGACATCCGGCTCGGCACCACATCGGTGTCCGGCCCCTCCAGCACTTCGTCGAGCGAACCGAGATTGAGCGTCGAAGTGACGTCGAGTGGGGGGAACTCGTCGTCTGGCCGCGTCATGGGGACCACCTCACGGATCTGTTCGGTCGGCGTCGGGTAATGGCGGGACTGGCCGCCGGGCAGACACACACCCGGCGGCTGGCTCCCCGGTGCCCGGGAAGGCGCATTCCACAACGCTCAACTATTGGGTTCTCGGTCGACTGGGCGAGCCTAGCCAGCGCCGAAATACAGGGCAACCGGACGCGCGGAAACAGCCCCACCGCCCGGAACGACAAGTCAGCTCTCGGTGAGCTCGCGGTACGCGCCAGCGGTCAACAGACCCTCGACCGCCGCCGGATCCTCCGGGGTGATCTCCAACAACCACCCCGCACCGTACGGATCCGTGTTGATCACCTCAGGGGTGTCGGCCAACGCCTCGTTACGCGCCGCCACCGTGCCACTCAACGGGGCGTAGATCTCCGACACGCTCTTCGTCGACTCGATCTCACCCAGCGGCTCACCCGCCGCCACCACCGCACCCTCGTCCGGCAACTGGACGAACACGATGTCACCCAGGGCATCCTGCGCGAAGTGCGTGATGCCGACCCGGACGGCGCCACCGCCGCCCCCGGCCACCCACTCGTGCTCGGCGGTGTACCGCAGATCCTCAGGAATCACCAGCTGCGTCCTTCATCCATCGGCACCGGAAGACCGGCGCGGCCAGACCGGTCAGGAAACCGGCCGGGCGTGATCCAGCTTGATCGGCGCGTGCAGCTGCGAAACCTCCACAACCTCACGATCCACTGGCGTCACGTTACCGCCGGCCTCCTGCACCGACGCGACCACCCCGCCGGGAATGTTCAACGCCGTACGCATCGTCGCCGGATCCCCGATCACCGTGATCGTGTACGGACCACTCAGCCGCCGCCCGTCCACCACCAGACCACCACCACCCTCGGCGTCCACGAAGTACGTCGACGCGATGATCCGCACCGCAGTCCGGTCCACCCCGGCGATCTGCATCGCCTCCGCACCCGCGCCCCGCAACTCCTGCACCGCGTCCAGGATCCGGGCCGCGGAGATCGCCTTGTCCGGGCCCACCGGGCCGTCGAACCGCACCGACAGGCCCGGCCCTACCGCCGGCAACGTCCCCGCCAGGATGCCCAGCTCGTCCGCCCGCCGCGTCGCCTCCTCCAACGCCGCCTGCCGACCCTGCTCACCCGACCGCAACTGGCGCTGGCTCTCCTCCAGCGCCGCGATCTCCTGCCGCAGGCGCCGCTCCCGCGAATCCAGATCCGACGAGATCCGGACCAGGTCCTCCTCCCGCGTGGCCGCCAGCGTCGGATCCGTCGACGTCGTCTTCAACTGCACCACCAGGGTGAACCCCAGCAACGCCAACAACACCGCGATCATCGCGCCCGCCGACGTCCACCGCCGCGCCGCCGGCGCCTTCTTCGCCGCCGCCGCGGGCCCGTCACCCGCCGACTCCTCGACCTCCCGCTCGTCCGGCTCGGGCTCCGCGGGCGCCAACGGGCTCAACTCGTCCGGATCGGGCGCGTCCGGGCGCGGATCCGGCTCACCCGCCGGACCCGTCGGCCGCCCCGGCGCAGCCGGCGGCCAACCCGTCCCCGTCTCCCTGTGCTCCTCGCTCATCGCCTCGAACCCTACGCCCGGAACAGGTGCCGACGGATCGCCGCCACATTTCCGAAGATGCGCACCCCGAGCACGACGACCACACCGGTGGACAACTGACCACCCACCCCGAGCTGATCACCCAGATACACGATCAGACCCGCCACCAGCACGTTCGAGATGAACGACACCACGAACTGCTTGTCGTCGAAGATCCGGTCCAGCTTCGCCCGCACGCCGCCGAACACCGCGTCGAGCGCCGCCACCACGGCGATCGGCAGGTACGGCTGCAACGCCGCGGGCACAGTGGGGTCCAGATACACCCCGAGCACCACACCGGCGAGCAACGCCAGCACCGCGATCATCGGCCACCTCCGGAGGGGCTGGGAGACGTCCGCGAGCCGGACGGCCCGGGACTGGTCGAACCGGCGACACCCGAACCCGACGACGACGGGCTCGGACTCACCGAGGGCTCGGCGTAGCGTAGCCGCGGCTGTGACGCGGCCGGCAGGGTGAGGCCGTCGGCGTCCTTCACCCCGAAGGACAACCCGGTGGACTTCGCCACCCAACGCATCGAGTTCGCCGCCGAGCTGTCCTCGAACCGGTCCCGCATCGAACCCGGACCGATCGCCGACACCTCGTACGGGCTCGTCACCGGCCGGTAGTCCACCAGGATCGCCTCACCCGCCGACCGGATCGTCGACGTCGCCGTCAACCGCTGCCCGTTGATCGAGACCGCCTCGGCGCCCGCCGCCCACAACGCGTTCGCCACTGTTCGCAGGTCGAAATAGAGCACCCGGGACGGACCGGCGTCCGTGCCCGTCACCGCGTCCTTGCCCGTCACCGCGTCCTTGTCCTGCGCCCGGTCGGCCAACCGGACCACCACGCCGTCACCGCGCACCCGTCCCAGCCCGGTCCCCGCCTCCAGGTTCCGCAACCGGGACGCCTCGGAGCCGCCCAGCGCCGCGTCTCGCTGCCGGCTCACCTCCTCGCGCAGCTCGTCCGCGCGCGCGGACAGCCGGTCCGTCTCGGCCTCGCGCTGCTTGATCTCCGCGATCAGCCCCGCCCGGGCCTTCGCCCGACTTGGCTGCTCCGCAATCGTCTCCCGGTACGCCACAGCGAACAGGAACCCGATCGCCACGACCACCACCAGGCTGACCGGACGGGCCAGCAGTTGCCGCAACCGCGACGGCGGCTGCCTCCGGCGCCGGGCCGCCGCGTCGCCGTAGCCGGGGTCGAGGGGGTTGCGGAACAGTTCGGTGAGAAAGTCCGGCGTGTACACCCGCGCCGACGGGTCACGGCTCTCCCGGGGCGGCGCGCTCACGCCGCCACCCCCGCCCGTCGGGCCCGCATCGCGCGCACCAGGCGGCTGGCCTGTACCACGTACATCGCTCCGGCCACCCAGTAGAGCACCAGGCCCCACCAGGCCAGACCCCAACCGATCGCGCCGGCCACGGTGGCCGCGCCCGGCGCGGCGGCGGCCAGCAGCAGGATCGGGAACGCCGCCAGCAGCAGGAAGGTGGCCGTCTTACCCACGTAGTGCACCGGCGGTGGGCCGTACCCGTAACGACGCAGCACCGCCAGCGACCCGAGCAGCAGCAACTCGCGGGCCAGCAGCGCCGCGGTGAACTGCCACGGCACCACCTCGCGGGCGGTGAACGCCAGCAGCGTGGCCAGGATGTAGAGCCGGTCGGCGAGCGGGTCGAGCAGTTCCCCGAGCCGGCTGACCTGCCGCATCCGGCGCGCCACCCAGCCGTCCACCCAGTCGCTGGTGCCACCGATCGCCAGCACCACGATCGCCGTGACGTCGGCCCGCACCACCAGGAAGAGGTAGAGGAAGAGCGGTACGCCGACGAGCCGGACGAAGCTGATCAGGTTGGGCAGGGTGAGGACACGGTCTCCCACGACCGCCGTCGTACCGCCCGGAGCCGGGTGCTCCGACGGAGCCGGCCGACGCGCCACCGAACCCTCCCTTCGCAGCACGCTCCGGCGGCCGACCGTGATCGGCCGCTCCTCCAGGCTCGTGCGCGTTGCCGGCCGGTCAGCGCCGGCGCCCTCCCCGATGCGGCCCACGATCGAGTCGATCATGGGCCGGCCAGTTGCGCTGCCACTATATCGGGCTGCGCGAAGGCGTTCCTGTCCCGCTTTCGGCGTGGCAGGGGTGTGTGGTGCCGCACACCCCTGCGGGCCGTCCTAGGACACTAGCTGGATGAACGGACCGACGGAACCGCCGGTGCGACGAGGCGCGGGTCAGGCCGTCCGGACGGTGGAGTCGGAACCGGCGGCGGGGGCACCCAGCGCGGCCGCCTGACTGAACGCCACGAGGGCCAGCAACAGCTCGTGCTGCACCCGATTCGGCATCCGGTCCAGCACCGCCTGGACCGCCTGGTGCCGCCGATCCCTCAGCTCCCCGAGCAGGGTCTCGGCGGCGGTCGTGGGGACCAGGCGCACCTCGCGCCGGTCGCGCGGATCGGCCACCCGGCGCAGCAGGCCGACCGCCTCCAGCCGGTCGCAGAGCCGGCTCGCCGAGGACGGTACGACGTCCAGCAGCTCGGCCAGGCGGTTCACGTTGGTGTGCGGGTGGGCGATGACCAGGGAGAGCACCCGCAGCTGCGTCGGCGAGACGACGTTGTGCCGCGCGGTGGCGGAGTCGAGCACACCGACGAGCGCCTCGGCAGCCGTGTCGATGGCCGCGGCAAGATTCGGAGGTCGCTCCACCCGCTGTCCCCTGCGATCGTCCCGCTCGTGTTCCTCGCCGGTCCGGTTACCGCCGGCCCGCGTCGTCGGCTGGGCTGGAACCGCGCCAGTCCAGGCAGACGACGACCGCGTCGTCGCGGAGGTCCGCGTCGGCGTGGTACGCGTGCAGTTCGCGCATCACCGTACCAACTGCTTCGGTCGCCGGCTGCAACCGAGTCGACCGCATCGCTCGCGCCATGGCCTTTTCCCCATACGGTTCCCGGCCGTCCGACTGCGCCGCGTACACCCCGTCGCTCACCACGAACAGCCGGTCCCCCGGCTTCACGGTGAACTCCTGCACGTCGTACCGGGTCTCGGCGAACATGCCCAACGGCAGCTGCTGCTCCAGCGAGATCGGGCTGACCGTGCCGCCCCGCAGCCGCAACACGTGCGGGGAACCGGCGTCCACCGCCCGCACCACACCGCGCCGGGTGTCCAGCTCCAGCAGCAGCGTCGCCACGTGCCGGCCACCCCGATGCTGGTAGAAGATGGTGTCCGAGGCCAGCTCGGCCTGCTCCACCAGGCTGCCGCCCGAGCGCCGGGCGTTGCGCATGGCGTTGACGCTGACCGCGGTGAGCAGCGACGCGGCCAGGCCGCTGCCGGTGCCGTTGAGCACCGTCAGGGTGAGCCGGTCTCCGTCGACCGACCAGTCGAAGTGGTCACCGCCCACCGTGTACGCCGGTTCGAGCTGCCCGGCCAGCACGAAGTCGCCGTGCGTGACGCTGCGGCCGGGCAGCAGGTCCCACTGCATCTCCGCGGCCATGCTGAGCCGCTCCCGCCGGCGGGCGCGCCGGTAGCGGTCGGTCTCGCGGTCCGCGGCCCGCAGGGCCACAGCCAACTCGTCCGCGACGTCCCGGACCATCTGGACGGTCGCCGCGGCCGGGGTGTGCGGCAGCTCGACCAGCAGCACGCCGAGCCGCTCTCCCCAGACCGACAGCGGCAGGTAGACCCGGCAGCGGCCGTCCTCGTCGCTGTCGTGTACCGGCTGTTGGCTGCTGAAACAGCGCTGCGCCACGCCCTGCCCGGTCAGCGAGCCGCCGTCGGCCGGGTCCGGGGCGAGCACCGGCCAGAGCCCGCTGAACCGGTAGTCGGCGATGAACACCTCGGTCCGTGAGGCACCGAGCGTCGTACGGAGTGCCCGGTCGGTGGTCTCCGCCAGCTGGTCGGGCGGCGCCGCGCGCAGGGCGCGCGCCACCTCTCCGGGCCCGTGCGGCATGCTCCTCCTCCGAAGACGACTATTGCTGTAGGGCAAGCATCATACGGAGGACGTGCGACACCCCGACGCCCCGGCTCCGGACCGGCCGGGAAGGCACCGGGCGGGCACCGGCCGGTCGGGCCACGGACCTGCGCGAACGGCCGGTGCCCGCCGCCCGCCGAGACCGGCCGCCGGCCGACCCGGACGGTGACGGGTCGGCTCAGCCGGCCGGCTTCACGGCGACCGCGCCGTAGAAGGCGTCCGGCACCGCCTCCGGCGCAGCCTCGGCGCGCCATGCGGCGACCGGCACGATGCCGTCGGACGTCGGCTGCCAGCGCCCCAGCAACGGCGCGAACGCCGCAGGCGGCCGCATCCGGAACGCCGGCCCCATCATCGCGAGGGCCTCCGGGTAGGCGCGCAACTCCTCGGCGTCGAAGTCGATCGCCAGGAAGCTGCCCGGCGCGACCGCCTCGAACAGCTCGTCGAGAGTACCGGCCAGGGTGGTGTCGTCGAGAAAGGCGGCCAGCCCGAGGAAGACCAGGCCGACCGGCCTCCTCCCCCACCGGGCACGAACCGGTGCAGCTGGGCCGGATCGATCGTGCCGATGTCGGTGGCGTCGCCGAAGCCGTACCCCGCCCGGTCACTGCCGGCGAGCAGGCGCTGGCCGAGCCGGACGGTCACCGGATCCACGTCGGTGTACAGCACCGTGGCGTCCGGGACCACCTCGTGCACGTTGCCGCGGGACGGCACCCCGGCCCCGAAGACCAGGAAGCCGTCCACGCCTTCGTCGGCGATCGACCGGACCGCCCGGCCGAGGAAGTCGCGCAGCGACCGGAAGATCGCCGCCGCACAGGGGCCGTACGCGCCCTCGAAGGCCCGGGCCGCGGCCACGTCGACCGGGAAGTGGTGCTCGCCGCCGAGCCAGAAATCGATCATGCGGGCGGTGCTCGGCTGGTCGGGCTCGACCATCGACGAGGCTCCCTTCCTCGGGCGGTGCACGCCAGCGCACCGACGGGGTCGGCTGCGGCGGTATCGCCCCGGTGAAACCGCGCTGGCCGCGATACTGGCCGCGGGCGGGCGGTCAGGGAGGTACGGGTGAACTCGGCGAACGGCGCGGCGGTGGTGGTCGGCGTGGACGGCTCGGAGCCGGCGCTGCGGGCCGTACGCCTGGCGGCCGGGGAGGCCACCCGACGGCACCGGCCGCTGCGGGTGGTGCACGGGTTCATCTGGCCGTTGCTGCGCGTGTCCGTGCAGGCGCCCGCCGGAGGGCCGCCCGGCGGTGGCCTGCGGCACCAGGCGGAGGAGATCGTCACCGCTGCGGTCGCCGAGGCGGAGGCCGCGGCACCCGGGCTGCGGGTCTCCGGAGAGATCATCGATGGCGAGGCGTCGGCCGCGCTGCTCGGCGAGGCCCCCTCGGCCGCCATGATCGTGGTCGGCGATCGGGGGCTCGGCGGTTTCGCCGCCCTGGTGGTCGGCTCGGTGGCGATCCAGGTCGCCGCGTACGCCGACTGCCCGGTCCTGGTGGCGCGCGGCGCGGGCCGCCCGGCCGGCCCGGTGGTGGTCGGGGTGGACGGCTCGGCGCGGTCCCGCCCGGCCGTGGAGTTCGCCGCCGAGGAGGCGTCCGTGCGGGGCGCCCGGCTGCACGCCGTGCACGCCTACACCCACCCGGTCTCCGTCGGGCCCGGCGACATGCAGCCGCTGGTCTACGAGGAGGGCCAGCTGCGCGGCGAGGAGGACCGGATCCTGGCCGAGTCGCTGAGCGGGTTGGGTGAGCGCTGGCCCGAGGTGCCGGTGACCCGTGAGGTGACGCACGGGCGGCCGGTCGGCGTGCTCACCGAGGCCTCCCGCACGGCCCAGCTGATGGTCGTCGGCGCGCAGGGCCGGGGCGAGCTGACCGGGCTGCTGCTGGGTTCGGTGAGCCAGGGCGTGCTGCACCACGCCGACTGCCCGGTCGCCGTGGTCCGCGCCCCCGGCTGAACGGTTGGTCCCGCGCGGGGCGGGTAGACGGTCGCATAGCCACTGCGACCGGAGGAGGCAGGGATGCCAGGACCACGGCCGGGCAGCAACGCGTACGACAAGGAACGGTCGCGACTGCGCGATCTGATCGAGAATTCCGGGCGCGCCGCCGACCAGGAGGCGAACCAGGTCGCGAACCGGATCCTGCAGGAGGACCGCGGCCAGCGCGGCATCGTCCGGGGCGAGCGGACCTTCGGCCCCAAGGGCGAGCGTGAACCGGGCGACCCGAAGTGAGGGCCGCCCCGGTGGTCGACGGCGCCATCGCCGGCGCCGTCGGCAGCGCCGCGTTGAACATCGTCAGCTACCTGGACATCGCGGTCCGGGCCCGCCCGGTGAGCAGTACGCCGGAGCGGACCGCGGGCCGCCTGGCGGATGTCGCGCACGTTGACCTCGGGCCCGGGGAGCAGGGGGCGAACCGCCGCTCCGGCCTCGGCCCGGTGATCGGTTACGGCATCGGCATCGCCGCCGGCGCCGTATTCGGCGTGTTGGCCGCCCGACGCCGAATACCGCTGGCCGCGGCCATCGGCCTGCTCGGTGGTGGGGTGATGGCGTCGTCCGACGGGTCGCTGGCGGTGCTGGGGGTCAGTGACCCCCGGACCTGGCGGCGATCGGACTGGGTGTCGGACCTCGTACCGCACCTGGCATACGGGATGGCGGCCGCAGCCACCTGGTGGAGGCTGCGGCCGCCGTCGCGGCGGGGCCGTTAGCTTCGCCGGTTGCTCTCGTCCTCGGCCACCGGCTCGCCCGCCGGACCGTACGGCGACACCTGCCCCTTCGGGACCGGCCGGCCGACGTCCGCATTGGACGTCCCGCTGTTGCGCGGGCTCCCGGCCGCGCCGGGACCCTTGCTGTCCTGGCTGGTGGCGCCCCGGTTGTTGCGGCGGAACTCCTGCTGCTGCGGATTGACCACGGGTCTCTCCTTCCCGGTGGGAGCGCACGGCGTCGGCCGCGCACGTCACCCGGGTACCCGCCGCCGCCGGGCACATTCCGACCCCGGGCCGGCGTCTGGACCGGCCTGGCAGGGGTACCCGGCAGGGATGCCGAACGATCGGAACGTGGCGCGGGTGCTGCTCGACCGGCAGGGTCGCACGTACGCGGAGGAGGGCGGGATCCCGCTCGCCGACCGGCCCGGGCCGCTCTACCAACTGCTGGTGCTCAGCATGCTGCTGAGCACCCGGATCCGGGCGTCGGTGGCGCTCGCCGCGGCCCGGGAGCTCTTCACGGCGGGCTACCGCACGCCGCAGGCGATGGAGGCGGCGAGCTGGCAGGACCGGGTCGACGCGCTCGGCCGCGGCCACTACCGGCGCTACGACGAACGCACCGCCACCATGCTCGGCACCGGCGCCCGGCTCTGCCTTGACCGGTGGCACGGGGACCTGCGCCGGATGCACAAGGAGGCGGACGGGGACCGCACCGTGCTGCGCCGGCTGCTGACGGAGTTCCCCGGCATCGGCCCCACCGGGGCGGACATCTTTCTGCGCGAGGCGCAGACGGTCTGGCCGGACGTGCGCCCGTACGCCGACCGGCGGGCCCTGACCGGGGCCCGGCGGCTGGGCCTGCCTGCGAACCCGAGCGGGCTGGCCGGCCTGGTCGGCGAGGGCGAGTTCGGGCGGTTGGCGTCGGCGCTGGTCCGGGTGGCGCTCGGCGAGGAGTCGGCGGGCGAGGTCAGCCGGACGGCGGCCGCCGCCCGCTGAGGGCTACTTGGCCGCCGGCTTGGTGAGGTTCCAGGCCAGCGCCGAGGCGAGCAGCGCCAGCAGCACCACACCGCCGGAGATGCCACCCTCCCCGCCGTTCTGGCGATTCCCGGTGGCTCCGAAGTAGATGACGGCGAGCCCGGCGAGCAAGGTGATGAACGTCCGGAATCCTCGGTCTCTCACGCCCGCACGATACGACCGTTCCGGACGGTTTCGAGCCGTTTCGCGCAAGATTCCCCGACCGGAGCCGGTGTCACCGCTCCGGGCGGCCGGCGGCCGGGCCGCGCGCGGGTCCCCGCCCGGCCAGCCGGACCAGGACGTCGGGGGTCGGCTGAGCAGCCACACCGCCGGCCGGGACAGCCGGGCCAGCCGGTCCAGCAGCGCGGCGCTGAGCAGCGCCCAGCGCCGGACCGGCTCGGCCCAGCCGCCGCAGCTGCCCCTCACGCAACGTCACCAGGGCCATCGCCATCTCGCTGCCGGAGAGCGCCGGGCTGATCAGAACCAGGATCAGCACCAGGGCGAGCTGACCGGCCATCAGTCGTTCTCCAGGTCGTCCAGGGAGATCGCGTGGGTCATCAACCACCGGGCCAGCGCGGACATCCCGAACAGCCACAGCGGCGCGGACTCGGTGGTCCCGTTCGTGGCGAAGATGGCGAACCGCAGGTCCGGTGCCCGGTACGCCTCGATCCGCCACTTGTGGTTCTTGTCCCGCCAGACCGCGGAAGGGTCCATGGCGTCACCGTAGGTGACCGGGTGGGCCGCCGACGCCACTTCCGTCAGCGGGGCGGGGCCACCACCTCACGGGCGTCGTCCGGCAACCGGCGGGTGGCGCCGCGGCGGTCCAGCAGCTCCAGCAGGGGCACCGCCACCCGCCGGGTGGTGCCGAGGGCCTGGCGGGCGGCACTGAGCGTGAACGGCTGCGGCAGCCGGGCGAGCACCCGGACCGCGTCGTCGAGCGCCCCGGGCAGCAGCACCACGTTGTCGGCGAGTCTCAGCAGAGCGCCGGCCCGCACCGCCGCGCCGATCTCCCGGGGGCCGAGACCGAGGTCGATCAGGCGGTGCGCCTCCGGCGCCTGGAACGGCCGGTCGCCGTACTCGGCGCGGACCCGCTCGACGGCGCGGGCGACCGGGTCGGGCAGCGCGTCGGCCACGGCGGCGGTGACCCGGCCGGACCGCAGCCGCAGCGGCGGCCGCAGCAGCGCCTCGACCAGGGCGCGGTCGGGCAGGCCGAGACGCTGGCGCAGCACGTCGACCGGCACGCCCGGTTCGAGGGGGTGCTCCCGGCCGTACCGGGCGACCTCGTCGGTGAGGCGTGCGCCCAGGGCCCGCCAGTGCGCCGGATCGGCCAGCCAGTCCCCGGCGACCGGGGGGCCGGCCACCCTCACCCCCATCCGGGTCAGCTCGCCGGCCCGCACGAGGTGCCGGCGACGCAGCTCCCCGGCGAGGTCGGGCCTACCGTCGAGTCCGGCGAGGACGGCGGCCCGGGCGACGGCGGCGCCCCGCCGGCGCAGCGGCGGCGGGTCCACGTCCAGCACGGTCACCCCGCCGGCCACATGGTGCCGGCCGGGATCGCGCAGCAGGGCCCGGTCGCCGATCAGCAGCGGCAGCGGGCGGGACAGCCGTAGCCGCACGGTGTCCGGGCCGAGCGGGCGGACCCGCACCGGCACGGCGGCGGAACCCACGTGCAGGGTGAGGGTGGCCGGCAGGTCGGCGGCCGGGTCTCCGGCGAGCCGCACGTCGAGCAGCTCCGTCAGCCGGAACCGTCCTGGACTGAGCAGGGCGTCGCCCCGGGCCACCCGGTCCCGCGACACGCCACGCAGATTCACCGCGACCCGGGCCACCGCGTCGACCTCGACCCGGGCGGCGTTCAACGAGTGCAGGCCCCGGACCCGTACCTGCTGCCCGGTGGCGGCCAGTTCGAGCTGGTCGCCGACCCGCAGCCGGCCACCACCGAGCGTGCCGGTGACCACGGTGCCGCTGCCCCGGATGGTGAAGGACCGGTCCACCCACAGCCGCACCGGGGCGTCGAGCGCCGGAGCGGGCAGCCGGGCGACGAGCCGGTCCAGGGCCGCGCGCAGCTCGGGCAGGCCGGCTCCGCTGACGCCGCTGACCGCCACCGCCTCCACCTCGCCGAGGGAGGTCGCGGAGATCTCCTTGCGGGCCCGGGCCAGGGCCGGCCCCGGGTCGGCCAGGTCCGCGCGGGTGACCGCCAGCAGCCCGTACGACACCCCGAGCGCGTCCAGGGCGGCCAGGTGCTCGGCGGACTGCGGCATCCAGCCCTCGTCGGCCCCGACCACGATCAGCGCGGCCGGAACCGGGCCGACCCCGGCGAGCATGTTCGGCACGAACCGCTCGTGCCCGGGCACGTCGACGAAGGCGACGGTGCCACCGGAGGGCAGGGCGGTCCAGGCGAAGCCGAGGTCGATGGTCATGCCCCGGCGGCGTTCCTCCGCCCAGCGGTCGGGATCCATCCCGGTCAGCGCCCGGACCAGGGTGGACTTGCCGTGGTCGACGTGCCCGGCGGTGGCGAGGACCCACACGGTCAGCCCCCCACCCGCAGCACCGCCGCGCGGAGCGCCTCGTCGGCGCCGGCCGGCACGCAGCGCAGGTCGAGCAGGAGCCGGCCGTGCAGCACCCGGCCGAGGATCGGCGGTTCGCCGGTACGCAGCGGCTCGGCGTACCGCTCGGGCAGGCTCAGCGCCCAGGAGTCGAGTTCCACGCCAGGGGCGCCACCCCCGCCGACCACGGCGGCGCTCGGCACGACCTCGGCCTTGCAGCCGTCCTCGCCGAGCCGGTCGCGCAGCCGTTCGGTGCGCTCGCGCTGGGCGCCAGGCTCGGCGTGCAACGCTTGGCGGGTGGGCGTGGTCGGGCCGTGCAGGGTGGCGGCGAGCGCGGCCAGGGTGAGCTTGTCGACCCGCAGCGCCCGCGCGAGCGGGTGCCGGCGCAGCCGCTCCACCAGGTCGGCCGCGCCGAGCAGCAGCCCGGCCTGCGGGCCGCCGAGCAGCTTGTCGCCGCTGGCGGTGACCAGGTGGGCGCCGGCCCGCAGGGTGCTCGCGGCGTCCGGCTCGTCGGGCAGCAGCGGGTCGGGGGCGAGCAGGCCGGAGCCGATGTCGGCGACCACCGGAACGCCGAGGGTGGCCAACTGCCGGACCGGCACGGCGGAGGTGAACCCGCTGACCACGAAGTTCGACGGGTGCACCTTGAGCACGAAACTGGTACGCGGCCCGACGGCCGCGGCATAGTCGGCGAGGGTGGTGCGGTTGGTGGTGCCGACCTCCCGCAGCCGCGCCCCGGTGCACTCCAGCAGGTCGGGCAGGCGAAAGCCGTCGCCGATCTCGACCAACTCGCCGCGACTGACCACGATCTCCCGGTCGGCCGCGAGGGCGGTGGCGGCGAGCACCAGGGCGGCGGCGCCGTTGTTGACCACGTGCACCGCGGGCGCGTCCGGCACGGCGGCGGCGAGCGCGGCGAGCGTGTCCCGACCGCGCCGGGCCCGCCGTCCGGTGCGCAGGTCCAGCTCCACGTCGGTGTGCCCGGCGGCGGCCACGAGGGCGTCGACGGCGGCGGCGGACAGCGGAGCACGGCCGAGGTTGGTGTGCAGCACCACGCCGGTGGCGTTGAGCACCATCCGGGGCGCCGGCGCGGGCAGGTCGGCCAGCGCGGCGTCGCGTACCTCGCCGGGGCTGATCTCGCCGCTGCGGGCACGCTGCTGGGCGCGGACGATGGCCGCCTTCACCCGGTCGCGGCCGAGCGTGCCGACAGCGGCGGCCAGCCCGGGATCGGCGAGCAGCGTGTCGGTGCGCGGCACCCGCCGCCGCGGGTCGGCCTCACGCATCGGGTCAGCCCCCAAAATGTCGCTTGGCGGAGACGGACGGGAATCGAACCCGCCTGGCCCGGGTCCCGGACCACACCGGTTTTGAAGACCGGGAGGGGCACCAGCCGCCTGAACGCCTCCAACCAGCACTTAACCACATGCGGTTTCCGCCCGCCCGCGGAGGGCGCAGCCCGTCCCGGTTCAGGGTCCGGGCGTCTGGAAGTGGGGTCGCGGGCGGCCGGGCGCCGTGGGCAGCCGGGTGATCGGCGGGAGCACCAGCGAGACGAAGGCGAGGATGCCGATGACCGTGAACGGCAGCGTGTAGCTCTTGCCGCTGGCGTCGTACAACACGGCGGTGAGCAGCGGACCCACCACTCCCCCGAGGCTCCAGGCCACGATCATCGCGCCGTAGATGCCACCGGCGTTCGGGGTGCCGAAGTAGTCGGCCGCGGTCGCCGGCATCGTGCCGAAGCCGCCGCCGTAGGCGAGGTACACCAGGGCGGCGAGCAGCGCGAAGAGCCAGAAGGCGGCCGCGTGCGGCAGGATCAGGAAGCAGACGCCCTGCAGCGCGAGCATCCCGAGAAACGCGGGCATCCGGCCGATCCGGTCGGAGAGCCACGCCCAGGCCACCCGCCCGCCGCCGTTGAACAGGCCGAGGATGCCGACCAGTCCGGCGGCGGTGGCGGCGCTCGCCCCGGCGACCGCCTGGGCGGCGTCCGCAGCCTGGGAGATCAGCGCGATACCGCAGGTCACGTTGAGGGTCAGGATCAGGGTGAGCAGGTACCACTGCCGGGTGCGCAGGGCCTCGCCGAAGGTGTAGACCCGGGTGCCGGCGACCGCCCGGCCGCCGACCGCCGGGGTGAAGCCGGGAACCTGGTACCCGGTCGGCGGGTTGCGGAAGAAGGACGCCCCGAGCAGCACGGCAACCAGGTAGGCGACGCCCAGGGGCAGGAAGACGCTGGTCTTGTGGTTGGTCCCGGCGAGCAGCGCCTTGGCCACCGGTGCGGTGATCACCGCGCCGAAGCCGAAGCCGGCCACGGCGATGCCGGTGATCAGCCCGCGTCTGTCGGGGAACCACTTGCTGAGCATCGCGATCGGGGTGATGTACGCGGCGCCGAGCCCGATGCCGCCCAGCACCCCGTAGGTGAGCAGCAGCAGCCACAGCTGATCGCTCGACGACACCAGCGACGCCAGCATGGTGCCGACGGCGTAGAGGACCCCGCCACCGAGCGCCACCGGCCGCGGCCCCCGGCGGTCCTGGATGCGCCCGCCCACCAGGCTGCCGATGAAGATGGTGCCGATCGCCACCTCGAACGGCAGCACCACCTCGGCCTTGCTCCACCCGAACTCGGCCTGCAGCGGCTTGTTGAACACGCTCCACGCGTACACCGCGCCGAGCGCGAGCTGGACGAGCACGGCTGCCAGCACGAGACCCCATCGGCCCCGTGTCGGCTGTCGACCGCGCGAACCCGCGGCTGTTGTGGCCATGAGCGGTACCCCCGTATCGGCTCATGGGCCTGGCGCCTCGTTACGTGTCGACCCCCGGATTCGGGCCGGCGCCCGGCCCGCTGACGTCTGATGTCCCCTGCTCCCGCCGCTTTACGCGTTCGCGCTGCGGGACCACGGTGTACTTCGGGTCCTTCGCCGAGGCGACCCCACCGTGGAAGATGCCGAACCGGGTGCAGACCGAGGCGGCCAGCAGGGCGCCGCCGGACAGCGCCGAGATGACCCGGCTGCGGCGACCGGCGAGCGCCCCGGCGACGCCCGCGGCGGTCAGCGCCCGTCCGGCGCGCAGCAACCTGCCGGCAGTGCCGGTGCCGTACGGCTCGCTGAGCAGGCCGAGCCGGTTCTCGACCCGGTGCGAGCCCCACAGTTCCAGGGCCGCGCCGGCGACGGCGAAGCGCCGTGCCGGGCCAGCCTGCGCGGTGGGCGCGGCGAGCAGGCCAACGCCGGCGCCGCTGGCCAGGGCGCTGCCCGCGAAGATGGTCGGCAGTTCCGGGTACGCCTCGTGCCAGGACGGCACCGCCGTGTCGGCGAGCAGCACGCCGGTGTACGTGGCCAGCGCCGGCGCGGTGGCCGCGGCGAGCAGCCCCGCGGCCTGACCGGCCGGGGGCAGCAGTTTGCGGCCGAGGCCGAGCAGCCCGCGTTCGGGCAGCCAGGGCGCGGCCTCGGCGGCCGCGGCGATCCCGGCGGCCGGGCCGAAGGTGGTGAGGATCCAGGTGCCCACGCTCATCGGTGAGGTCAGCTTCGCCATCCGCAGCATGTGGTGGAACCGGCTCGGCCTGCCCAGGTCGTGGACGAGGAAGTACGCGCTGGCGGTGACCGCCGCCAGCGAGGTGACCCGGCCGGCGCGGCGCAGCGCCGGCCGCCCGGTGAGCTGCCCACCCGCGGCCAGCAGCGAAGACCCGGCGGCGAGGCCACCGGTGAACAGGTACGCGGCGATGTCCCACCGCCACACCGGGGCCTTGAGAATCGGCCGGCCGTAGTAGGAGGTGAACTCGGCCGGCGGCACGGTCAACTGCTCCCCGCCGCCGCCCTTGCGGCCACGCCGTCGGGGCTCGGCCGGCGCGACATCGCGCGGCGGGTACGGGGCCAGGCCGCGGTCGCGGGCACCCCGGTCGGAACGGGCCACACCCGTGCCGGTGCCGGTGGCCCGGCTGCCCCGCTCCGAGCCGGCCGGGACCGGTCCGGTGCCGTTGCTCGCCGGCCGCCCGTTGCGCGGGGCGCCGGGCTCGCCCGCCCGGACGGCGGGAGCGCCACCGGGCGCCGGCGTCATCTTCGGGCCGTGCCCGGGGTGCCGGCCCGGCCCGCCGAAGCGCTCGGGCCCCTCCGCGGCGAGCCGCTCCCGGAACCGGCGGAACAGGTCGCCCACCGGGGCGCGCTCCGGACTCACGATGAACCTCCGACGAACGCGGCGACGGCCGCCGCCGCCATGGCCAGGGCGGCCAGCCCGGCCCGCTTCCACATCCGCGGCAGGTCCCGGGTGGTGACCACCGGGTCCGGCGGCAGGCCGTACACCTCCGGCTCGTCGAGGAGCAGGAAGAACGCGCCGTCACCGCCGACGCCGTCGGTGGGGTCGTGCCCGTAGAGGCGGGCCTCCGGCACCCCCCGCTGGTGCAGCGCGGTGACCCGCTGCGCGGCGCGCTCCCGCAGCTCCGTTAAGGGGCCGTACTGGATGGACTCGGTCGGGCAGGCCTGCGCGCAGGCGGGTGTCATGCCGGCGCCGAGCCGGTCGTAGCAGAGCGTGCACTTCCACGCCCGGCCATCGCCCTCACGCTGGTCGATCACCCCGTACGGGCAGGCGGAGATGCAGTAGCCGCAGCCGTTGCAGATGTCCTCCTGCACGACCACGGTGCCGAACTCGGTGCGGAACAGCGAACCGGTCGGGCAGACGTCCAGGCAGGCGGCGTGGGTGCAGTGCTTGCAGACGTCCGACATCATCAGCCAGCGGAAGTCCGTCCGGGACTCCGCGTCGGTGGCCCGTCCGGGCGGCTGCGCGCCGGGCATGCCGAGGAACTCCGGTCCGGCGGCCATCCGCGCGGCCGCCTCCGACCGACCCGGGGGTACGCCGGGATCGGTGCCGGTGTGGTTCACCGTGCCGGCGGCGGTGGCGGCGCTGGCCGGGCTGGCCGCCGGGCCGGTCGGGTCCCCCTCGAACGGCGGGGTGCGGTGCCCGGCCGGGCGCGGCTGCTCGATGAAGGCGACGTGCCGCCACGAGTTGGCGGTCAACGCGCCGGTGTTGTCGTACGACATGCCGAGCAGGTCGAAGCCCGACTCGGGGACGGCGTTCCACTCCTTGCAGGCGACCTCGCAGGCCTTGCAGCCGATGCAGACGCTGGTGTCGGTGAAGAACCCCATCCGGGGGCCGGCGTCGACCCAGCCGGCGTCCGGCGCCGGGTCGAGCGGACCGTAGAGGCTGTTGGTGTCAGGCATCCCCGCCCCCGTCGTCCCGCGCCGCCTGCTCGGGTGACTCCTCGGTGTGCTCGCCGGCGGCGGGCCCGCCGACCGCGTCGGTGGTCACGACCGGCACCTTCCGGTTCGGTGTCATGCCGGCCCGCCGCTGGTAGTCGCCGACCAGGTCGAGCAGCGCCTGCCCGGTGGGCCGCCGGCCGGGCCGGACGTCACAGGTGCCGACCTTGCTCTCCTGGATGAGCACGTTCGGGTCCAGGGTGATGCCGAACAGGTCGTTGGCCGAGTCGCCGGTGACCAGGCCCTCGGTGCCGAAGTGGTACGGCAGCCAGAGCTGGTGGATCGTCCGGCCGTCCACCCGTAGCGGGGTGAGCCGGTCGGTCACCAGCACCTTCGCCTCGATCACCGCGCGCCCGCTGACCAGGTGCGCCCAGCCCAGGTGCGCCAGCCCGGCCTCGGCGGCCAGTTCCGGGGAGACCTCCACGAACATCTCCGGCTGGAGTTCGGCGAGCGGTCGTACGGTGCGGCTCATCCCGCCGGCGGTGTGGTGCTCGGTGAGCCGGCTGACCGTGAAGACGTACGGGAAGACCTGGGCGTGCGGCTCCGGCGGGCTCGGGTTCATCCGGTTCACCGGGTGCTCGTAGATCTTGCGGGTCGGGTTGGCCTGCTGCCCGTACAGCGGGTTGCGCAGCGGGGACTCGGCCGGCTCGTAGTGGGTGGGCAGCGGGCCGTCCAGCAGCCCACTGGGCGCGTAGAGCCACGCCTTGCCGTCGCTCTGCATGATGAACGGGTCGTCACCGGCGAGGGCCTCCGGGCCGGAGGCGCCCTCCGGCGGCCGGTACGTCGGCGGCTTGGTCTTCTCGAAGTCCGGCACGTCGCGGCCGGTCCACTCGCTCCTGTCCGCGTCCCACCAGACGTATCGCTTCCGCTCGCTCCACGGGCGGCCCTGCGGGTCGGCGGAGGCGCGGTTGTAGAGGATGCGCCGGTTCGCCGGCCACGCCCAGCCCCACTCGGCGGCCACCCAGTCCTGCTCGTGCCGGGACTTGCGGCGGGCGGCCTGGTTGACCCCGTCGGCGTAGACGCCACTGTAGATCCAGCAGCCGATCGCGGTGGCGCCGTCCTCCTTCGCATCGAGGAACGAGGACAGCGGGCGGCCGGTGGCCACCTCGTACCCGTTGATCTCCTTCAGCACCGCCTCGGCGCTCGGCTCGGCGTGCGGACCGTGCGTCGGGTAGTCCCAGGTGAGGTCGAGCAAGGCGCGGTCGCGCGGATTGGTGGAGGCGGCCAGCTTCTCCCGCAGCACCCGGCCGAGGTGGTAGAAGAACCACAGCTCGGACCGGCAGTCACCCGGCGGGTCGAGGGCCTTCTCCCGCCACTGGAGCAGTCGCTGGGTCTGGGTGAAGGTGCCCTCCTTCTCCACGTGCGAGGCGGCCGGCAGGAAGAACACCTCGGTGCGGCACTCCTCCGGCACGATCTCGCCGGTGGCCACCTCGGGGCTGTTCTTCCAGAACGTGGCGCTCTCGATCATGAACAGGTCGCGGACGACCAGCCAGTCGAGGTTGGCCATGCCGAGTCGCTGGGCGCGGCCGTGCGCCGAGCCGACGGCCGGGTTCTGGCCGAGCAGGAAGTAGCCCTTCACGTGGCCGTCGATCATGTTCAGCACCGTCTGGTACGTCCCGTGGTCGCCGGTCATCCGCGGCAGGTAGCCGTAGCAGAAGTCGTTCTCCGGCGTCGCCGCGTCACCCCAGTAGGCCTTGAGCAGACTGGCCGCGAAGGCTCGCGCGCTGCCCCAGAAGCCCTTCTGCCCGGGGTGGCGGATCCGGTTCACCCAGTCGTCGAAGGTCGCGTGGGTGGCGTGGTGCGGCATCGGCAGGTAGCCCGGCAGCAGGTTGAACAGGGTCGGGATGTCCGTGGAACCCTGGATGCTGGCGTGCCCGCGGAGGGCCAGCACGCCGCCGCCGGGGCGGCCGACGTTGCCCAGCAGGGTCTGGATGATCGCCCCGGTCCGGATGTACTGCACGCCGACGCTGTGCTGGGTCCAGCCCACCGAGTAGACCAGCGCGCCGGTCCGCTCCCGGCCGGAGTTCTCCGTCCAGGCGCGGGCCAGTTCGAGGAACTTCTCCTGCGGGATGCCGCAGACCCGCTCCACCATCTCCGGGGTGTACCGGGAGAAGTGCCGCCTGAGGATCTGGTAGACGCAGTGCGGGTGCTGCAGCGTCTCGTCGCGCTGGACGTCCGCCGGCAGCGGCATTCCGTGCGACTCGTGCCGCATGCCCGCCGCGCTGTCGCGCTCCCGGCCGGTTCCCCTGATCCGGGTGCGTTCCTCGTGCCCCTCGTACTGCCAGCTGGTCTCGTTGTAGGAGCCGGTCTCCGGCTGGTAGCCGGAGAAGAGGCCGTCCAGGTCCTCGGTGTCGGCGAACTGCTCGCTGACGATGGTGGCGGCGTTGGTGTACGCCAGCACGTACTCCCGGAAGTCCAGCTCGTTCTCCAGGATGTACCGCACCACGCCGCCGAGCAGCGCGATGTCGGTGCCCGCCCGGATCGGCAGGTACGTGTCGGCGACCGCGCTGGTCCGGGTGAACCGCGGGTCGATGTGGAAGACCTTGGCCCCCCGCTTCCTGGCCTCCATCACCCACTGGAAGCCCACCGGGTGGGCCTCGGCCATGTTCGAGCCCTGGATGACGATGACGTCAGCGTTGGCCAGGTCCTGCTGGAAGACTGTCGCGCCGCCGCGACCGAAGCTGGTCCCCAGACCGGGGACGGTGGCGGAGTGTCAAATCCGGGCCTGGTTCTCGATCTGCAGTGCCCCGGCCGCCGTGAACAACTTCTTGATGAGGTAGTTCTCCTCGTTGTCCAACGTCGCCCCGCCGAGGCTGGCGATGCCGAGCGTCCGGTTCAGCGGCCGGCCCTCGTCGTCGACGTCCTCCCAGGTCTCGTCGCGGGCGGCGAGGATCCGGTCGGCGATCATGTCGAGCGCGACGTCGAGATCCAGGTCCTCCCACTCCGTGCCGTACGGCCGGCGGTAGCGGACCTTGGTCTGCCGCAGCGGGCTGGTGACCAGGCTCTTGCTGGCCGAGCCCTTCGGGCAGAGCCGGCCGCGGGAGATCGGGCTGTCCGGGTCGCCCTCGATCTGGGTGACCTGACCGTCCTTGACGTACACCCGCTGCCCGCAGCCCACCGCGCAGTACGGGCAGACCGAGCGGGCCATGCCGTCGGCGGTCTCGGTGCGCGCGCTCAGGGCCGCCGATCGGCCCGATCGGGCCGCCGCGCCCCGACCCAGCGGGTCCGTGCCGGTGAGCTGCCGGTAGACCGGCCAACCCTGGATGAAGGTCTTCACACCCATCCCGGAACACCCTCCCGTCCCCGCCCGCGGAGCTGACCTCATGAACACTAGGCCAGCCGGTGAAACGGCGCGACCGGAGCCGCCAAACGGCCCGTCCCGGAGACCGGTCGGCCGGTCGGCGTCGGCGCGACGGCCGGACCATGAAGTCGAGACTGTCTTCAGTCAGGCATCCGACAGCAGAAGCCCGACCTGTGGTTGATCATCGACGGCATCCGGTCCGACGGGGAGGTCGTGGTGGCAACCGAGCTGATGCGCGTACGCACCGACGACGGCGACGAGGTCTTCTTCGAGATTCACCGCCGCGAGACCGGGTTCGGCGAGGCCGGTCTCGACGAGGAGAAGATCGTCGAGGCCCGCAAGCGGTTCGAGACCGGCCTGCGGGAGATCAACGTGGCCGCGCAGAAGGCGCTGAACACCTTCCGCGCCGCCGTGCACCGCCCCGACGACATCGAGATCGAGTTCGGGGTGAACTTCACCGCCGAGGCGGGCGCCGTGTTCGCCAGGACCGGGATGGACGCCCACCTGACGGTCAAGCTGACCTGGTCCGCCAGGCCGACCGGGGGCGAGGCCGCCCGGCAGTGAACCACCTACCGCGATGGCACGCGCGGGTCGCGGCCGCGACCCGCGGTAGCGGCTTCCTGATCGACGACCGGCACGTCCTCACCTGCGCGCACGTCGTCGGCGACCGGCCGGCGGCGACGGTGTCGTTCCTGGCCCTGGGCCGCGATCACAGCGTGCCCGGCACCGTCGTGTACCGCGGCCCGTGGACGCCCGGGGCCGGGGAGGGCGACGTCGCGGTGGTCCGCCTCGACGAGCTGGTCGGGCTGGAGCCGGCCCGGCTCGCGCCGCTGCACGCCGTGGAGATCTTCGCCGAGCAGAAGCTGGCCGCGTTCGGCTTTCCCAGCGGGTACACCGGCAGCGGCCAGATCTCCTACTTCCGCGCCGACCCCCATCCGCGACTGGCCGGCCGGGCCTGCCAGACGACGCCCGTCGACGACACCGGGTTCGTGCTGCGGGAGGGCTACAGCGGATCGGCCGCGTACGTCTGCGGCACGGACGAGGTGATCGGCATGGTGATCTCCGCGGACCGCGACGGCACGAGCGGAAGCGGCGTGATCCTGCCCGTGGACGAACTCCACCGGCAGTGGCCGCAACTCGCCGAGCGGATCCCGCTCGGGCCGTTCGGCCCGGCGCCCTACCGGGAGCTGCGCGACATCCTCCACGACGTCCACCTGCCGGAGGCGCACGCGCTGCTTTTGGACGTGCTGGCCGGGCACCCCGCGCCGCCCGCCCCCCGCCGCCGGCTGCCCTCGGTGCTGGCCGTGGCGGAATTCCTCGCGGTCATCACGACCTACACCGACGAACAAGTCCGTGATCTGGTCGTCGGGCTGCTCCGGGAGGTCGGCAAGCGGGTGCCCGAACGCCGAGAGGCCCTGCACGGCTGGACCGGCCAACACGGCTGGGGCACCGACCGCACACCGGCGGCCGTGGCGCTCGCCGACGAACCGGCCCGGCAGGGCTGGGTGGTGGTGCGAATCGCTCCTACCGGCGGCTCCCGCCGGCTGTGCCACCTCACCATCTGGACCGCGACCGGCCCCGACGGCGAGCTGGACGAACCGGTCCTCGACGAGGAGGTCCCGCGGGCGAAGGTCCGGGCCGCCGTCGAACGGTCGCTGCCCGGGGCGTACGCCCGGCTGCCCCTGTCCTGCGAGACGATCGGCGTCGAGTTCGTCCTGCCCCGGGGCCTGCTCGGCTGGGAGGTGGACACCTGGGCCGGCGGGCTGGACGTGCCGCTGGGCTGGCAGGGGCCCGTCGTGGTGCGGGACCTGGAGTGGTTCGACTCCCCGGCCCCGCACGAGATCGAGAAACGGGCGCGGCGCCTGCGCGACGACCCCGGCACGTTGGACACCATGATGCGGTGGCTGGAATGCTCCACGCCCACCCTTGAGCCGCAGAAGTTCCAGGCGTGGCTGTGGGTGAACCCCCCGCCGGTCGCGCTCGGCCTGGCCGGGCCGTGGGCCGCCGACCAGCACATCCACCGGGCAGTGGCCAGCGGGGTGCCGGCGCTGCTGTGGCGGCGCGCCGCCTGCGACGTGCACATCGAGGCGACGACGGCGTGCGCGGGCACCCGGTTCCGGGCCGAGATGGTCGAGCGGCTGCGCGGACTGCGCGGCGACGACCTGCCCACGCAGATCCGCGATCTGCGCGCCGAGGCGGGGCTGAGCGACGATCCGGAGCACTGTGGGCGGGACGTGACACTGCTGTGGGACGAACCGCGGCGGAGGCCCGCCGCGCTGGGCTTCGCGGAGTGAGGAGCGGACGTGTCCGAGCGACCGGGCTGGTGGATCTACGAGGGGACCGGCGTCCCGCACGACGGCATCGAGCGGCTGCCCGACCCACCGCCCTGGCGGGTGTTCGACGCCGACGCCACACCCACCGCCCCGCAGGTCGACGAGACCCCTGCCGACGCCCTGCGCGGCGACCGGTACCGGCCGGACCGGGAGACCGTCGAACTGGTCAACGCGGCGGTCTACCTGCGCCGTCCGCTGCTGGTCACCGGACGACCCGGCACCGGGAAGTCCACCCTGGCGTCCGCGATCGCGCACGAGCTGAGACTCGGCCGTCCACTGCGCTGGAACATCACCAGCCGGGTCACCGTCAAGGACGGCCTCTACCAGTACGACCCGCTCGCCCGGCTGTACCAGACGAAACGCGGCGACGCCGGGACGGAGGACCTCGGCCGGTTCATCCGCCTCGGCCCGCTCGGTACCGCCCTGCTGCCGGCGGACCGCCCCCGGGTGCTGCTCGTCGACGAGGTCGACAAGGGTGACCTGGACCTGCCCAACGACCTGCTGACGATCTTCGAAGACGGGTCCTACGAGATCCCCGAGCTGGTACGGCAGGCCGACCACTCGCCCGACGCGTCGGTGATGACCGCGGACAGCACCGTGCGGGTACCCGTGCACAACGGCCAGGTGCGCTGCCGGGCCTTTCCGATCATCGTGATGACCAGCAACGACGAGCGCGAGTTCCCGCCCGCGTTCCTCCGCCGCTGCATCCAGGTGACCCTCCCTCAGCCCGACGCCGAGAAGCTCTCCGCGATCGTCGGCGCCCATCTCGACGACCTCGCCCAGAGCAGCGCCGACCTGATCCGGCGTTTCCTCGACCGCCGCGACCCGGGGGATCTGGCCACCGACCAGCTGCTCAACGCGATCTACCTGACCGACCAGGCGGGACGGTCCGGTGGGGTGGACCGGCTCCAGCTCGCCGAGAAGGTCATGGCTCACCTGTCCCGCCGGTCCGATGACGGTTGACCGGCTCCTTGCCGCGATCACCGCGGTCGGTGGCGACCCGACCGGCCGGGAACTCGCCGAGGCGCTCTGGCTGAGCCACCACCTGCGCCCGCGGGGCCCCACCGTCGCGGCGTCGCCGGACACCGCCGACCACGCGGAATTGCCGGAACCCGGCGAGGTCGCGCCGGAGCCGCCGGCCCCGGTCGCCGACGCCGCGCCGGAGCCGCCCCCCGTGCCCGCGCCGCCCCGGCCGGCGCCCACCAGCCTGCACGTGCCCCCGGCCGAGCCGGGAACCGTCCGGGCCAGCGAAATCACGGTGCCCGGATCGATCGCGCTCGCCGACCGCCTGGGCCTGCAACGGGCGCTGCGCCCGCTGACGCGGCGGGTCCCGTCCTCACGCGAGCACATCCTCGACGAGGAGGCGACGGTCCGGGCCGCCGCCGAGCACCTGCTGATCGACCGACCCTGGCCGGCGGTCATGGTTCCGGCCACCGAAAGGTGGCTGGACCTCGCCGTCGTGGTGGACACCAGCGCGTCGATGGCCATGTGGCGGGAGCTGGCCACGGCGGTGGCGGGCACCCTGGCCGGGTCGGGCACGTTCCGGCAGGTCGGCCGATGGCGCCTGAACCGTGACGACGCCGGCCGGGCGGTGCTGTCGACCTGGCAGGGCGAGCCGCGTCACGCCGCCGAACTCGTCGACCCGAGCGGCCGGCGGGTCGTCCTCGTGCTGAGTGACTGCGTGGACCGGTCCTGGCACACCGGCGACGCCGGTGCCCTGCTGCACCGGTGGGCCCGGCACGGTCCGGTGGCCGTCCTGCAACCACTGCCCGAGCGGATGTGGTCGCGTACCGCCGGACGCACGGTGGCGGGCCTGCTCAGCGCGCCCCGGCCCGGTGCGCCCAACACCGACCTACGGTTCAGCCCGTTCGACGGGCTGCCGGCACCGCGCGGCACCGTGGTGCCGGTACTGGAGATCGCTTCGCCCTGGGTGGGCCGCTGGGCCCGGCTCGTGGCCGGCGCCCCGGCGGTCACCGCGGCCGTCACCGTGGTCACCGGCGAACCGGAACACGCCGGCCCGGCGCGGCCCGGCGCAGCGCCGACGCCGGCGCAGCGGGTACGCCAGTTCCGCGCCGCCGCCTCGCGCGAGGCGTTTCAGCTCGCCGGCTACGTGGCGATGAGCGAACCGGTGCTGCCCGTGATCCGCTACATCCAGCAGGCCATGTTCCGCCGGTCCACCCCGGCTCAGCTCGCCGAGGTGCTGCTCAGCGGGCTGTTGCGGGTGGTCGACGCGCGCGCCGGCCGGTACCGGTTCGTCGAGGGGGTGCAGCCGTTGCTGCTGGACACCCTGACCCGGCCCGAGCTGTTCCGGGCCGGTGAGCTGCTGGAGCAGCTCTCCCGGTCGGTACAGGCCCGGATGGGCGTCGCCCGCGACCACTTCACCGCGCTCAGCCCGGGACCCGGCAGCCCCGGCGTCGCCTCCGACAGCCGCCCCTTCGCCGTGGTCAACAGCGTCGGGCTGGCCCGCCTCGACCGGTCCGGGTCGCGTCCGGGCGAGCCCGGGCCGGACCCGACCGACGACACACCTTCCGCCGCGGACCCCGACGACGGCACGCCGACCGGTGCGGAGAGCCCCGCCGACAGGGCGGCCGTCCCCGGATCCGAGCAGGCCGGTCCGGGTGCCACCCCGGGCGACCTGCTTGCGCCGCAGCGACGGGTGGTGCGCTGCACCGGCCGGGCGACGGAGCTGGCCGAACTGGACCGCTGGTACGACGCCCGGGGCACGTCGGTGCGGGTGCTGACCGGTGGACCGGGCGTCGGCAAGACCAGGCTGGTGGTCGAACTGCTGACCCGGCACGACGCGGCGTGGCCGGCCCGGGCCCACCCCGGGGCGGACCTCCACTGCACGCTCCCGCGCGCCGACGGTGCTCGGATGGTCGTGATCGACCGGGCCGAGACCCGCGCCGACGTAATACGGCGGGAACTGGCAGCAGCCGCCGCCGGCACGCCGGTGCGCCTGCTTCTCGTCGCCCGGGCCACCGGCGACTGGTGGCAGGAGCTGCTGCGGGCCGACCCGACAGGGCTGGTCCGCGACGCCCCCGTGCACCGGCTGGCCCCACCCTGGCCGGCCGGCCGGGAGCGGCAGGACGCGTTGCGTCACGCATTGACCGACCTCGCCACCGCGCTCGACAGCGCCGGCGGCACCGACCACTGGCGTCCGCACGCCGAGGGGTTGCGGCTGCCCGATGTGAGCGACGACCGGTACGCCGCGCCGGTCACCCTGCACCTGGCGGCGTTGCGGATGCTCGTACGCACGCTTCCCGGGCCGACGCCGGCCGTCCTGTCCCGCGCCGTGACCTGGGCCCTCACGCAGGAGCGCCGGTACTGGGAGGCCACCGCGGTCGGCGCGCAGATCTCGTACGCCCGGCCGGGTGAACTCGACGAGTACGTCGCAGCCGCCGCACTGTACGGCGCCGCCACCGCCCGCGACGCCCACGAGGTGATCGGCCGGCTGCGCCCGGAGCAGACCGCGGACCGGGCAACCCTGCACCGGTTGGCGAACTGGCTGCACGAGCTCTACCCCGACGGCGCCGGCGGCTACTGGGGAACGGTCAAGCCGGACGACCTCCGGTTCGAGATCGCCGTACCCGCCGTCCGGGCCAACCCCGCCGTCGTCACCGACGTCCTCGCGGATCGTCCCACCGACCAGCTCCGCCGGGCGATGCAGGTCCTCGGCCCGGGGTGTCACCGGGAGCCCTGGCTCGCCGAACCGCTGTGGCGGGTGGTGGGCGACCGGCCGGCGCTGCTGCTCGCCCTGCTCGAACAGACCCGGTCCCGGACCTCGGTGATCCCGCCCGCGCTGGTCGACCGGCTGCGCCGGTTGGTGGCGGACCCGGCGACCCCGGAGTCCGCGCTGCGGGCCGTCGCCGACGGCCTGCCCGATCCCGCGGTCCTCTTCGCCGACCAACCCGCGCCGGTGTCGGAACGACTCGTCGCGGGCATCCGGCGGCTGGACGGCTGGGACCGGCAGCGGCCGTGGCTGGCCGAGGCGCTGACCCGGCACCGGGAGCGGCTGCTGGCCGACGGGTCCTTCAGCGAGATGACCGCCGTGCTCGCCGAGGAGGTGGAGCTGCGGGCGCGCCTGGCCGACCGCGCCCGGCCGCCGGCCGTGGAACGGCTCGGGCGGCGGCTGGCCGGCACGCTGGACGCGCAGGCCGAGCACCTGTTCCACGCCGGGCTGACCGTGCAGGCGCTGAGCGCCGCCAACCGGGCGGTCGCGCAGTACCAGCGCCTGCCACCGCGCGCCGAGGACGGCTCCCTCGCCCTGCTGTGCGCCGCCGAGGTCCGGCGGGCCCGTCTGCTGCACGAGCTCGGGCGTACCGAAGAGGGCCTGGAGGCGGCCCGCGCGGCGGTGACGCACGGCCGTGAGCTGGCCGCGGCGGAGGCGCGCCCCGGCCCGGCCTCGCTGCTGGCCGGCGCGCTCGCCGCGCTGGCCGCGCTGCACCGGCTGCGGGGTGAACCCGCCGCCGCCGTCGCCGCCGAGAACGACTGCGTACGCCACCGGCGGGAACTGCACGCCGCCGATCCGGCGTCGCACACCGTGGCACTGGGTCGGGCCCTGCTCCGGCAGGCGCTGGACCTCGCGGACGTCGGCACGCCCGAGCAGGCGCTACTCACCTGCGACGAGGCGGTTACCCTGTACCGGGCCGCGACCGACACCGGGTTGCCGGTGGCCGAGCTGGCCAGGGCCCGCTACTGCCAGGCGCTGCTCCTGCGCGACCTCGAACGGCGGGGCGAGGCCGTGGTCGCGCTCCGCGAGGTGGTCGTCCTGCACCGGCGCCTGGCCACCGCCGACCCGGGCCGGTACGGTGCCGACCTGGCCGAGGTGCTGCGTCAGCAGGCGCGGGTGCTCGCCGAGACCGGCCTCGCGGACGCCGCCATCGAGGCAATGACCGAGGCGTGCGACGTGCTGGCCCGACTGTTCCGCGACAACCCGGCCGACGATGCCCTGCGCGCCCGGCTGGTCCAAGGGCACCAGGAGCTCGCCAGGCTGTGGGAGCGGGTGGGCGACCGGACGGCGGCCGAGCGGCACCGGGTCCGGGCTCGACTGTTGCGCGAGGGCCCGGGCACCGGCGGGCGACCCTAACGGGAAACGCCGAACTCGCCCCAGGCTTCCGCGGACACGTCGTTGCCCCAGAGGGCCCGGCCGGCGCCAGCGGCGATCGTCGCCACGGTGCGCACGTACGACAATTCGTCATCCGTGAAACCGTCACGCTTGCGCCGGTCGGTCATCGTGGCGAATGCGGGCTCGTACCGGGGCAGGTCCAACCGGTCAAGCTGCACCGCCAGCTCCGCGGTTTCGGCGGCCGCCAGCCAGCCGTGGATGCCCTCGGAGACACCGAACTGGTAGCCAGCCCGGGAAGCTGGCTCACGACTGGCCAATGGACCAGCCGAACACCTTCCACACCGCCCAGCAGGCGTCCAGCACCTGCGCGGCCCACCGGCCCGCCCCCTGCGGCAGCCCCACCCACGCGGCCCAGGCCGCCAGCGCGATCGTCGCGGCGCCGGTCACCCCCAGGATCACCAGGCGGTACGCCCGGTACGACGAGGGCAGGTCAGCGGAGCGCACGAAGGGCCTCCCCCCGGATCAGGCGGTCGCCGCGCAGCAGCCACCGCAGCGGCTCCGCCGAGTCCTGATCACCCCGGCCGGCGAGAAAGAACCCCACCTCGGCGAAGTCCCGGGTGGCCGCGACCACCAACTGGTCCAGACCCTGCCCGTCCAGCCACGGCCGGAGGTGATCGCGCTCCGGCCGTGCCGCCAGGGGCAGCCGGTCGGCCCCGGTCACCACGACGGCCAGCCGGCACCGGCCGGTGTCCATCCCCCGGTGCCGCAGGCCGGCCACCACCACCTCGTACGCGTCGACCGGATCGGACCGGGGCGGCGCCGACCCGGCGCCGGCACTGGTGACCACGGAGAACGCGTCCAGAACGAACACGAAGTGACGCGTCTCGTGCAGGTACGCGTACGACCGGCAGACCACCGGGTCGTCCAGCCCACGGCCGGGCGCGTCGAAGAGCTGGATCCGCTGGTCCGCGCCGTGGCTCCGAAGGGTCACGGTCACCACCTCCGGCCGGAGCCGGTCACCGCCGCCGGTTCGCCGACTGACCGTGCGCCGGTCAGGTGGAAACCGTGCGACCAGCCCGGTGACCATGGCTTCGACCAGTGTGGTCTTGCCGGCGCCGGCCGCGCCGAACAGCGCGACGCGGACCTCGGTGCTCCGTCCGCTGCCCGCCGCGAGGCGGGTGCCGCACTTGGGACAGGCCGCGGCCAGCCGGGCGCCCGCGGCCGCCGCCCGTACCGGTAGCAGGGTCCCGCAGCCGCACCGCCGGCGCCACAGCCCGCGCAGGCCGGGGCGCAGCATCCGGTGCCGGTCGGCACCGGCCGGCGTCTCCTGCGGGTGCTCACCGGGGCACCGGTACTCCGGCAGGTCGATGAGGAAATAGCAGCGTGGACAGCAGATCTCCGTGCCGCGCCGCAGCTGCCTGCGGTGGTCGGCCACCCGCAGCAGCCCGGTGCCGGCCACCGCCACCAGCCAGGCGGGCACCGCGACCAGCACCACGACCAGGCTGAGCAGGAGCAGGGCGGCCACGGCGCCGACGGTGAGGCCGGCGAGCCCGGCGGCGGGCAGCGTGAGCAGCGGCCAGCTGAGGATGACCGTCCAGGTCCGGGACCGGGCCGTGGCGTGCGGGCTGTCGGGGTCGAGGTCCGGGTCGATCAGGCGGAGATGGTAGCGGCGCATCCGGGGCAGGGCCCGCCAGCTACGACTCCACAGCCCGGCGACGTGATCGCGGCAGCGCTCGACGACCTGCCGCAGGTCGTAGCCGGCCTGCCGGTGGGCGTAGTGGACCCAGGCGTAGTCCTGCCGGTACCGCCCGAACCGGCCCCCACCCTCCCCGGTGAACTCGTCACGCGGGGTGCGGACGCGGGGCGGGTCGGTCAGCCCGCCCAGTACGCGCGTCGCCTCGACCAGGCCCAGCACCAGCCCGGCGAGGCCGCCGAGGAGGAGGGCGAACAGGGCCAGCGGCGCCACCGTCACCGCGGCCAGAAGGTAGCCGGTCAACGCCAGGCAGGCGGCGAGCATCAGCAGGACCGCGGCCGGGGCGGACACCGTTCACCGCCCGTCCGGCCGCAGCCGGCGGAACAGGCCCCGTCGGGTCGAACGCACCAGCGCCTTCCACCGCGCCGACCACATCGGTCCCACCCCGTCGACCTGCGTCGTCATCTCGTCCAGCCGCTTCTGCGAACAGCGGGCCACCACCACCCGAACCTGCCGGTCCAGCTCGGCGTGGGTGCCCGCCTGGATCATCGCGGCCATCTCCGCAGACTGCCGCTCGACGTTGACCAGGACGAACGCCAGCGCCACGTGGGCCGGCCGGGAGTTCGCCATCAGTTCCCCGCGGAGCTTGCGGGAGCACGCCTCGGTGAGCTGGGGCGCGTGGGTGAGGACGGCGAAGGCCGCGGCGGCCATCGGCGCGCCGACGATCGCCTCGCACAGCTCCGGCATCCGGGCGTCCACCAACGGCGGCGGCACCCGCACCGCCGCCAGGTTCAGGATCCCGACGTCAGGCCGGACACTGAGCACCTGGTCGAGCACCGCGGACAGCGCCAGGTGTCCCTGCACGGCGCGATCCACCTCGGGTGGCACCACCCAGAGGCCGTGGGCCGCCAGGGCCCGCACCGCCTCCACGTACTCGGGGTCGGCGCGGTAGCCCAGCACCGCGGCGCCCAGATCGGCGAAGATGCGGGGGTCCAGCGGGGCGCGCGGAGGCAGCATGCGGCGCAGCAGGTCGGCCTCGGCCAGGTTGACCGGCCGGCCGGTCCAGATCACTGCGGCGGTGCGGTTCACCATCGCCACCTGGTGCCGCGCCTGCAACGCGGTGCGCAGGCACTGTTCGATGAGGTCGTACTGCTGCGGCGGGGGCAGGTGCCGCAGGGCGGCGGCCACCACCGCGGCGTCCAGCGGCTGCTCCAGCCGCATCGGCTCCCGCAGCAGCACGTCCCACCACTGGTCGCCGAGCGTCTCGGCGATCTGCGGTTCCGCCGTCAACCGCTGGCCCAGTTCGTGGCGCAGCACCCGCAGGATCTCCTCCGCGCAGGCCCACAGCTGCGGCTGGTACGGGTGCTCCGGATGGTCGGCCCAGTCGAGGACGAAGCGCTCCACGCCCGGGCGCAGGTCGGCGACGAACGGCCGCAGCCCGAAGCGTCCACACAGCCGCAGCAGCGCGTCGAACCGGGCGGGCCGGGCCGCGCGGAGCGCCTCGGCGAGCGGGGCGACCGCCCGGGCCTCCTCCACCCCGGACCAGCCGTCGGGTGCCGGCGGGGCCGGCTCGGCGAGCACCCGGCCCGTCGCCAACGCCTCGCGCCGTTCCGCGTCGATCAGCGCGGCACGAACCGCCACCCCCCGGTGCGGGAAGGTGACCGCCCGGCTGGCCCTGTCGAGGTCGCGCAGCACCGCGGCCGGCCACTGGTCGGCCGCCTCCACGAGCAGGTCCACGATCCCGCCGCCGTACCGGCGGACCAGCGACGGTGGCCCTTCGCGCAGCCAGGTGACCAGCCGCCCGACCTCCGGCCGCCCGGGGCGGCGGTGCAGGATGGCGGCCAGCGCCACCGCCATGCCGGCCTCGCCGGACAACCCGGAGGCGGCCGCCACCTCCACCGCATCGACCACGTCCAGCGGGTCCTCGGTGAGAAACAGCTCGGTCCAGCGCCGCGCGGCGGGATCCTCGACGGACCGGCTCCACGCGTGCCGGACCAGGTCCACCACCAGGTATCCCTGGTCGTTGTCGAGGCCGGCCGCCGGGCCGGCCCAGTCGGGGTGCACCGCCAGGATCCGCTGCGGTGCGTACGCCGGGTCGAGGGTGAACACCTTGAACCCGATCCGCAGCGCCTCCTGTTGGGGCAGCAGCAGGGTCACCGCGGTCACCCACCGCAGCACCACCGCCGGCTCGGGTGCCACGAAGAGGATCCGCCGGCCCGGCCCGTCCGCGTTCAGCAAGGTCGACAGCAGGGCGGTGAGCAGGTTGTCGCCGTCGGCGGCCGCCCGGACGAACGCCTGCGCCTCGGCCGCGCCGAAGGAGCCCGGCTGCCAGCCCGCCTCCAGCGGCGGACACCGGGTGCCGGCCGCCGGTTCGGTGGTCCAGAAGGGCGCCTCGAACAGCTGGGCTGGCCGCACCAACCCGTACGAGGCCGGGTCGCCGGTCACGACGGCATGGGTGAGCTGGTTGCCCTCCCGGCCGCCGACGCTCTCCCGTCCCAGGTAGACCCCCATCGCGGTGGCCAGCAGCCCGTCCCAGACGTGGGCGAAGGACACCGGGTACGCGCTGACCGGCCGCCGCTCCCGCATCCACCGTGGCGGCGGCTCGTACAGGAGGTTGCGTTGCACCACCGACTCCGCGCCGCGGTCCGCACCGGCGGACCGGGACTGGAACTGCAGTCCCGGCGCGCCGCGCAGGCCCTGCCCCTCGCGGCAGTCGGTGTAGATCAGGGTTTCGAAACGTCCGGTCATTCCGCCCTGCCGCAGGGCACGACGCCGAAGCGGCGGAGGCTGAGCAGCCAGAGCAGCGGCTCGTCGACCCGGTACGGGCTCACACCCCCGCCCTCGACGAGGGCATTGTCGTAGTCGGGCGGGGCACCCAGGGCGGACACGAAGAAGTACCGGAAGGTCCGGTAGTTCTGCCGCAGGTGCTGCTCGATGTCCCCGCCCTGCCACTTGTCCAGCAGCGCGGCGACCTGCTCGTGGGTGGCCCGGCCCAGGCGCTCGTCGTACAGCGGAGCGCGTCGTGGCTCCTGGCACAGCGGGTGGTCGCGTCCCAGCACGTCGAAGAAGGCGTCCATCTTGGCGAATGCGACCGCGACGGGCTTGCTGATCCGGTCGCTGCCGCCGACCCCGTTGCTGGCCCGCAGGCTCTGGGTGAGCCGGTCGACCACGGCCATGGTCTCCTCGGTCGAGCGGATCGCCGACGCCGGCAGCCGCAGCCGCTCCCGGGCGTCCGGCAGCATGAACGGGTCGAGCAGCAGGATCAGGCCGTCCGCCGCACCGATGTACGCCAGGTCCTGCGCCCCGCTGAGGGTCCCGACGTCCTCCCCCGCCGTGTCGTGGAAGGAGAGGTAGCTCGTGCGATAGGAGGTCCGCCCCCAGCGGCGACGCTCCCCCCGCCACTCGAACACCAACGGCTCGCGCCGCCCGTCGACGCTCTGCGGGGTCGCCTCGAGCAGCTTGTGCTCGGTGAACATCCGCTCCACGTTCTCCGCGAGCCACTCCCTGGACGACTCGAACCCGCCCTGGCGGTCGCCGGTCATCCGGATGTCCGCGCCGAACCGGCGACGCAGGTGGGCGGAGCGCAACTCCTTGGCCAGCACGGTCAGGTAGACGCTCTTGCCGGTGCCCTTGCCACCGAACATGGCGATCATCGGGCTGAACGAGTCCCCGAAGTTGGGCGGCAGCGGAGTGTGGCACTCGGGGCACGCCCGCACCCCGGTGCGGCCCCGGCAGTCCGGGCACCAGGCGAGCCGCACCGGTCGGACCCGTTGGCTGCGTGGCGGCGGAAAGGTGGGCAGCACGGGCTCCTTGAACCCGGTCATCCGCCTCCGGGCGTCGTCGACCCGCTTCCGGCACCCGTCATGGTCGGCATCCCCCCGTCCCAGGCACTGGAACCACAACGCCGCGCCGTCGATGCGCTGATAGCAGTACGGGCACGCCACCTTGGCCAACTCAGGTCACCTTCATCGATTCGACAGCGGGAAGGGCGACCACGATCGGCACCGGGCCGCGGACGAAACACCGGATCCAGTGCGGGTGCGCCCGCCGAGGCAACGGCGGCACCAGCACGCTCACGTCGTACGGCTCACCGGGGCGCAGGTCCACCGGCCCACGCTCGGTGAGCACGGTGCCCTGCGCCGCGTCCTCCGGCATGGTGGGCTCCGCGCCGAGCACCACGGTCGCCACGACATCGCTCAGCTCGGCCTCCGCCCGGAGCCGGACGGTGA
Organism: Micromonospora mangrovicola; assembly: GCF_047200535.1. Taxonomy (NCBI): domain Bacteria; kingdom Bacillati; phylum Actinomycetota; class Actinomycetes; order Micromonosporales; family Micromonosporaceae; genus Micromonospora; species Micromonospora mangrovicola. The sequence goes on from NZ_JBJZOG010000005.1 coordinate 90,397, forward strand.
CTTCCCGCCGCCCCACGTACCAGCGCCAGTGCCGGTTCAGCGTGTACGAGACGGACACCGGCCGCGGCGGCAGCATGACCTCCCGCGGCGGGGACAGCACCTCGTCGCCGGCGACGTCGGTCATCACCGTCACCCGGAAGGCGACGGGCTGGGTGACGGCGGGCACCCGGAAGCCGTTCGCCCCGGCGTACGCGGACCGGCTCACCTCCCGTCGCTGCACCCCGTCGGGCGCGGGCCACTCGACGACCGCGTACCGGGACCCCCGGGGCCAGATCCAGGTGACCACGACGTCGTCCCCGCGCCGCTCGGCCCGCAGCCGCCGGACCGGCTCGGCGATCCCGAGCGCGACGAACCGGCCCACGGTCACCCACTCCCGGTCCACCCGGAACGGCACGTAGAGGTGGTAGCCGACGGGCACCTCCGCGGTGAGCCGTACCTCGCCGTCGCCGTGCTCCATGCGGCCGGCCAACTCCACGCCGAACTCGTCCAGCGCCGCCCGGGGAAGGGCCGTTCCGGCGGCCCATGGCGGGGGCGTGCCGGAGCGGCGGATCCGCACCCGGTCGCCGCCGGAGTCACGCCACGACACTCGCACCCGGCACCGGTCGTCCCGGGCGCCTAGCGCCGCGACGGTCACCTCGGGCACGAGGTGCGGTGGCCCGGAGCGCTCGACGGCGGGCCACGCGGACCCGGCCGCCACGACATCGGGCTGCCCCGGTGCCGATGCGGCCGTCGCCGATCCGGCGCCCGGGCGCCGGACGCCACGGCGGTCCCCGGGGACGGCCGTGGTGGTCGCGGTCGGGTCGTCGAGGCGCGCCAGGAGGAACTGCCGGGCCTCGGCCCGCCAGGACGCGTCCACCGCGTCGGCCTCGACCGCCCCCGACGCGTCCGGCATGCGCTCCACCGCCGGCGTCGCCCGACTCCCCGCGTCCCGAACCCGGTTGCGCATCGCCGTTGGCCCGGTCTCGGTGCCCGAAGTGGCTACGCCCTGCTCCTGCCACCAGGCGGGGTCGTTCATGAGGTCACCGACGGTGCGGGCCAGTTCCTCGTCCGCCCGGATCAGCAGTCGGCAGATCTCCGCCCGGCTGTCCGGCCCGACCGCGCGGTCGTGCCAGAACCGACGGATGACGGCAAGGTGTGCGGCCAGCTCGGCGGCTGTCCATCCGGGCTCCACCGCGTAGCGGACGGCGAGGTTCCCGGCGGGGAGACGCCCGTGCTGGCCCCGCAGCGGCTTGATGACCTCGCGGTCGTAGCGGTCGGCGTCGAACGCCATGGGCTCAGCTGGAACTCGACGGCCACGGACCGAAGCGCGGTGATGTGCCGCCACGGTTCACATCGGACCCCCACCGACATCCCTGCACGTCAATGAGATCATCACAATCGCGAGGCTGATCACAAGCAACTGTCGGCGGCTGGACAGTGACCGCGACGGCTTCCCGCTCTCCGGCGGCTGCGCAGACAGTTCCGCCCCCGGCCGGAGCCGGGGGCGGAACTGAGGTCGGTGTGCAGGTCGCCTCTCGGCGAGTGGCGCGACGCGGCTCCAGCCGGACGGTATTCCGCGAAGGCAAATTGGGTGAGGCCCGGGGACACTGGACACACCGACGCTCTGCACAACGACCGGCCACGGCCCGGTGTTCCTGGCCGCCGCGTGTCCGCCGTCACCCCACCACCGGGCGGACGCGGTGACGTTTGACCGATTCCGGCCCGGGTAGCTGACCGGCGTGACCGACGACGCGCCCGTGACCGAGCCGCCGGGCACCCGGCCGCTCGACGAACTGCTCGACGACATCTACCACGGCCAGGAACGAATCAGTCAGGCGGACATCTACCGCCGGGCGGTAGCCGCGGAACTTCCCGCGGAGCTGCTCTCCCGGATCGCCGCGCTCCCCGAGGGCGAGTACGCGGTCGACGAGGCGGCCGACCTGCTGGGCGGAACGGTCGCCTGACCGTACGACGGAGAGGACAGTGGGATGACCGACCGCGGTCAGGAGCAGCGGCACCACATCGAGGCGCTCGGTGAACCACCGTCGGCGCCGGACCCCTTCGACGACCCGGACTTCGCCCGCGAGCACTCGGAGACCGCCGTCGCGGACGAGATCATCACCGGCGAGGACCAGGACGAGCGGGAGCCGGAGGCGTCCCGCGGCTGGGCCGGCGAGGACGGCGGCACCACGCCCACCTGATCCACCGGTGGTCGGCGACACCGGCCCCGCTGCACGTGGTCACTCCTCGTGATGTCCGCCCTCGGCCGCCTGCTGGGCCACGGCGTACCCCATCTGGAGGAAGTCGGAGGCGGCCACCGCGGTCAACGCGGTGGCGACCAGCCGGGTCAGCCGGGGGGCCAGGACCAGTCCCGCGGTGAGCCCGGTGGCGATCCAGACCGCCAGGCAGAACGGGCAGCTCACCAGCTCGCCGAGCGCGTGCCGGGTCGGGCTGCCCTGGTCCCGGACCTGCTCCATCACCTCGCCGCTGCCGATCGGGTGGTCGTAGCGGGTGAACGGCGCGCGGAGCGGGCTGGTGATCGCGTCCTTGGACAGCATCCGGCTGAGCTTGTGGGTCGCGACGGAGAGCAGCACCACGTCACCCGGCGACGGCCGCTCCGGTACCGGCCGCCCGGTCGCCCTGACCAGGCCCACCAGGGACGCGGTGACGGTCGCGTAGGTGCCCATCGCCTTGACGTACCCCTCCAGCGGCCGCTGCTCGTGCGGCGCGTACGCCTGGCGCAGACGCGCCAACTTCTGCTTCAGGCCACTCCCGGTCACCCGGCCTCCTCGGTTCTCGTCACGGAGCCGGCTCAACCGGCGGTCAGGTTGTCGGCCACCTCACGGGCGAGGTTGGCCAGGATCTCGTCGGCCAGTCCGTGGCCCGCGCCGGACAGGTCCAGCCGGACCCGGGCGCCGCCGGCATCGGCCGGCTCGACGTCGATGTCCGCCGCCCAGCCGGCCGCGGCGCAGCTCCAGCGGGCTCGCATCTCCTCCGCGTCGACGACCTCAACCTGTTGCGTACCGGTGTGCCGTAGCGGCTCGGGCAGCCAGGCGGCCACCCGAGCCGGGTCGGTGGCGGTGTTGAACACCACCTCGGGCGGCGCGGACATGCCGCGCTCGGCGTGCGTGCCCATCAGGCTTCCCGCAGTCGGCTCGGGTCGACCTCGCGGCCCGGGTGCCGGGCGAGGTATTCGGTCTCCAGCTCGGCGGTGCGGCGCAGGTGGTTGGCGAGCGCGGAGTCGGTGGCGTGCCGCAGCGTGTCCAGCCGGGTCCGGTGCAGGCTCTGCATCTCCCGGATCAGGTCCTCGTCGCCCAGCTCGGCCGGGTCCACCCCGAGCAGTTCGCCGTCGACGTCGCCGGTCCGGGCGTGGTCGCCGTCCCACTCGGGCATCCGCTGCTCCGGGCTGGCGTCGCCGGTCCAGCGTACTGATTCGGTCATCGTCGCCCCCTCGTCTCGTTCGGGCTGGCGTCTAGACGGATGCCCACCGCCGGTGCCACCAAACCCCGCCACCTACGACACCGCGTCGGAGACGGCGGCCGGCCCCGGTACCCTCGATGGCATGAAACGGCTCTGGACACCGGCGTGGATCGCCCGCCACGTGGCCATGGTCGTGCTGGTCGTGAGCTTCCTCGGGCTCGGTTGGTGGCAGGTCGCCCGGGCCGCCGGGGGCAACACGCTCAGCTTCGGGTACGCGATCGAGTGGCCGGTCTTCGCCGGCTTCGTGATCTTCGTCTGGTGGCGTGAGGCGCGGCACGCGCTGCGGGACAGCCCCGACCGGCCGGCCACCCCGGCGCCGCCGCCGGCCGCCGGGCCCGGGCCGGCCACCGCCACCCCGGCGGTACGCCGACCCGTGCGGGTCAGCCGGGTGCCGGCCGCCCCGGCGGCGGAGGACGGCGACCTCGCCGAGTACAACCGCTACCTGTCATGGTTGAACGCCAACCCGGGCGCGAGGCCCGGCGACTATCCCGGCTGACGCCGGCTTCGGAAGGACGGACGACGGTGGGCGGAGCCCTTACCCGGTACCGCGTGATCGCCTGGATCGTGGGCGTGGCGCTGGTGGTGCTGGTCCTGATCGGCATGCCGCTGAAGTACTTCTTCGACAGCCCGACCGTGGTGGCCGTGGTCGGCACGGCACACGGCTGGCTCTACATGATCTATCTGGCGCTCACCTTCGACCTGTCGCGGCGGGCCGACTGGCCGCTGAAGCGGATGCTGCTGGTGATGCTCGCCGGCACGGTGCCGTTCGTGTCGTTCTACGCCGAGCGCCGGGTAAGCCACTGGCTGGCCGATGCCGACCGGCCCCGGACCCCGGAGCCGGTCGCCGGCTGACTCAGCGGTTCGGCCGCCATATCCGGGCCGAGGCCAGCGGGTCCTCCCAGCCGCCCAGCCGCACCCCCTCCCGGGCCCGCTGGAGCGCCCGGGTGACCTGGCCGAACTGCCGCTCGTCGTCGCTGGTGAACAGGAGCACCTCGGCGCCCCGGTGCAGCCCCCACAGCTCGTACGCCGGGGGTCGCCAGCGGTCGCCGATCAGCACCAGCAGCAGCGGCAGCAGGCCGACCGCGCCGAGCATCAGGTACGCGCTCGCGGTGAGCCGTTGCAGCCCGCCGGTGAACCCGAGCAGCACCCCGACCGCGCCGATCAGCGCGGCGCTCACGCCCACCGCGCGCAGGGCGAGCCGGTCGTGCGGCCCACGGGTGGTCCAGACCTGGGCGAGTTCGGCGACCGGCCAGCTGGACCGGCCGACCGTGAACCGTTCGGCGGTGACCACGATGCCGGGTTGGGCGTAGAGGAGGGTCGGGTTGGCCGCCCGGCGTGGTGGGCGGGTGGTGGAGCCATCGGTCTGCACGGCGTCCTCCCAGGGGTCGCGCGCCGGGTGCTCGCGCCACCGCTGACCTGTATCGATTGCCGTGGCGGGATTCCCGGCTCCGCGCCCCATTGTGTGGCGCACGCGCCACCCCGGTCGGGCGTTTTCCCTGGCCATCGAGGCCCACCCGGTCGACGATGCCGCCCCGAAAATAGAGCCGATTTCAGCTCTTATTCGGATATAGCACTGCGGGCTATGGCGACATCCGCCTGGAACGACGAATCGGGCCAGCCACGCCAACCACCCATCCGGCGCGCACACCACCACCCTTCATCGACGAAACGGTCACGAGGTGTCACTGTCACCATGTTCACTTTCTGACCCTTTGCCAACATTCGCCCCTGCTTCAACTCCCACCCGCTCCCGTCTCGGGTTAGGTTGTGCAGGCCGGTCCGGTCGACCGCCATCCACCGGGGTGGCCCCGGGCCGGTGTCGCCGGGGGACCGCACCGCGGGGCCCGATGACCGTGGGAGAGGAGCTTTCCGCTCTTGTCGTCCTTACGGATTCTGCTGCGCACGCTGGCGGTGATCGGCCTCTCGGCCGTGCTCATCGCCCCGGCGTCGGTGGCTCGGGCCGAGCCCACCCCCGCCGAGCTGACGAAGCAGATCGAGAAGTCCTCGACTGAGCTGGAGCGAATCGTCGAGTCCTACAACAAGCTCAACGAGGAGATCAAGGCCAACAAGGCCACCGCAGCCGGCCTGCAGGCCAAGATCGGCCCGTTGCAGGCGCAAACCGAACGGAGCCGCGCCGACGTGGGGCTCCTCGCCGTCACCGCGTACAAGACCGGCGGGATGCGGACCGCCCGGGCGCTGCTGGAGCCGGGTGGGTCGACCTCCCTGCCGGAGCGGCTGGGTGCCCTGGACCAGTTGGGCCGGCAGCGCCAGGAGACGATCAACGGCTTCACCGAGAACCAACGCCAGCTGATCGACCAGAAGACCGACCTGGACACCACTCTGGCCCGGCAGGCCGCGCAGGCGAAGCAGCTCGCCGCGGGCAAGAAGAAGATCGAACGCGACCTCGCCAAGCTGTACGAGCTGCGTCGGCAGGCGTACGGCCGGGCCACCGAGGCACCGGCGAGGTCCAGCTCCGCCGGGAGCGCACCGGCCATCTCCGGCTCGGCCGGCGTGGCGGTGAAGTACGCGTACGGGGCGATCGGCAAGCCGTACGTCTACGGGGCCGACGGCCCGGACGGCTACGACTGCTCCGGGCTCACCCTGGCCGCCTGGCGGGCGGCGGGCAAGTCGCTGCCGCACAACGCGGCGATGCAGTGGGACGCCACCGCCCGGATCAGCCGAAGCTCACTGAAGCCCGGCGACCTGGTCTTCTATTCAGGACTCGGGCACGTGGCGATCTACGTGGGCAGCGGCCAGATCATCGACGCGCCGAGCGCGGGCCGCAACGTCAGCAAGCGGGACATGAACATCATGACCATCGCGGGCTACGGCCGGGTCGGCTGACCCCCTCGCACACGGCGAACGGCCGGCGTCCCCCTATCGGACGCCGGCCGTTCGTGTGTCAATTGATACCAGCTCAGGCCGCCTGCAGCCCCTCGGCGCGGGCCAGCTCGCGGAGCCGGCCGAGGGCCTGGATCTCCAGCTGACGGATCCGCTCCCGGGAGAGCGAGAACCGCGAGGCGACCTCGGTCAGCGAGTGCTCCCGGCCGTCCTCCAGGCCGTACCGGGCCCGCATGATGCCGGCCGAACGGTCGTCGAGGTGGTTGAGCAGCCCCTCGATCCGCTGCCGCTCCAGCCCGGTGAGGACGATCTCCTCCGGCGACGGGGCGTCACTGTCGGCGACCAGGTCACCGAGGTTGGTGTCGCCGTCGTCGCCGACCGGGGTGTCCAGCGAGACGGTGTCCTGCGACCAGCGAACCAGCTCGTTGACCCGCTCGACGGTCACGCCGAGCGCCGTTGCGATCTGCTCCGGCTCCGGGTCGCTGCCCAGCTCGCGGGTGAGCTGCCGGGCCACGTTCCGCATCCGGTTGACGTCCTCGACCAGGTGCACGGGCAGCCGCACCGTCCGCTCCTGCTGGGCGATCGCCCGGCTGATGGCCTGGCGGATCCACCAGGTCGCGTAGGTGGAGAACTTGTAGCCGCGCTCGTAGTCGAACTTCTCGACCGCCCGGACCAGGCCGGTGTTGCCCTCCTGGATCAGGTCCAGCATGGGCATGCCCGAGCGCACGTAGCGGCGGGCGATCGACACGACCAGTCGCAGGTTGGCGCGGATGAACAGGTCCTTCGCGCGCTCACCCTCGACGACCAGCCGCTGCAGGTCCTCCCGGTCGACGCCGGCGGGGACGCGGTCCTCGCCGAGCAGGTGCTCGGCGTAGAGGCCGGCCTCGATCGCCTTGGAGAGGTCGACCTCCTTCGCGGCGTCCAACAGCGGCGTCCGGGAGATCTCGTGCAGGTAGACGCCAACCAGGTCCCGCTCCTCGGCGACCTCGTCGGTACGCATGCCGATGTTCTTGTCCACGATTGCCACGGTCCCCTCGCTCGCGCCGGTTGCCCGGTTCCTTGCCATCCCCACGTTCATCAGCCTTCCCCGTAACCTCCGCTGTGCCCGTAGGTGCTGACACCTACACAACAGATGAGACGCGCCGGGGATTCCATGTCGTGAGTCGAAACTGTCACGAATGCCTGAGTAGTAGCTGAGAGCCCGGTCCATGTTCGCTGTCAGGGCCCCTGCTCGGGTGGCTCGCGTACGCCCTGGTGGGCAGGGCGCAGGAGCAGCGGAATCAGCGTCCGCCCATGGAATCGCACCATTGCGAAATCCATGAACACAGCGATCCGCGTCACCGCGTCATTGCGACCCTGGTCACTGCCAGATACGCGTCCGCGGACCGGTCGGTTCAGCCATGGTTGAGGATTACCCCACGCCTGGATGAACAATCCGCAGCCGCGAGGACGTCCCGGAAGACAGCGTGACGCGCGTCGCACCCCGGGCGGGGGCGGTGGGGTGGGTGGAGCGGTCGGGACGGCTGCGGACCGACCGGCGGGGCCCGCTGCGGGGCGGGGAGGTCAGGAGGCCAGCAGGGCCAGCGCGCCGCGTACCTGGTCGGCGGAGCGGGCCAGCGCGGCCCGGGCGGCGGAGACCCCCGCCCCGGAGACGAGCGAGACCAGGGCGGTCTTGAGGTCGCCGTCGGCCTCGTGCAGCGCGGCCTGGCAGACCTCCTCGGCGCAGCCGGTGGCCTCCATCAGGATCGAGATCATCCGCCCGCGCAGCTTCGCGTTGGTGGCCACCATGTCGATCATCAGGTTCGAGTAGACCCGACCGAGGCGCACCATCACGGCCGTGGAGAAGGTGTTGAGCACCAACTTCTGCGCGGTGCCCGCCTTCATCCGGGTCGACCCGGTGACCACCTCGGGGCCGGTGTCGACCCCGATGAAGACGTCCACCGCCGACGCGGCGTCGGCCTCCGGATTGGCGCAGAGCAGCACGGTCGAGGCCCCCTGGGCCCCGGACGCGCGGAGCGCCCCCAGGACGTACGGGGTGCGCCCGCTGGCGGCCAGGCCGACCACCAGGTCGCCGGGGCGTACGCAGTCGGCGGCCTGGGTGGCCCCGCCGCGCTCGTCGTCCTCGGCGTCCTCGACGGCCCGCCACATCGCCTCCGGCCCTCCGGCCAGGTGGGCGCAGAACCAGTGCTGCGGCGAGTTGAAGGTCGGGGCGAGTTCGGCGGCGTCGAGCACGCCGAGCCGGCCGGAGGTGCCGGCGCCGAAGTAGTGCACGCGGCGCCCGCCGCGCAACGCGGCCACCGCCAGATCGACGGTCTCCGCGATCTCGTCGAGGACGGCGGCCACCGCGGCCGGCACCCGCCGGTCCGCCTCGTTGATGACGGTGAGCACGTCCCGTGTCGACATCAGGTCGAGATCGACGCTGTGCGGGTTGCGCCGCTCGGTGGGCGCGCCCACCCGCACGGCGGGCCGCACCGCGGCCGCCTCGTCTGGCTCCACCGTCATGCCCGCCTCCGCCCGGCGCCCACCCGGTGCGACTGGACCGCTTCGGCCGTCGCCTCCAGGGCCTTCTTGGCCCTGGCCCGGCTCCGGGCGGCCACCCCGACGAAGAGGCAGTCGACCACGGTGAGCTGGGCCAGCCGGCTGGCCATCGCGCCCGAGCGGTAGGTGGTCTCGCGGGCGGCGGTGGTGAGCACGTGGTCGGCCACCTCGGTGATCGGCGACCGGGGGAAGTTGGTCAGGGCGACCGTGGTGGCGCCCCGGGCACGGGCCTGCTCCAGCACCTCGATGACGTCGGAGGTGGTGCCGGTGTGCGAGATGCCCACCGCGACGTCACCCCGGCCCAGCAGGGCCGCCGAGGTCAGTGCGGTGTGCACGTCCGGGAAGTAGAAGGCGGTCCGGCCGATCCGGTGCAGCTTCTGCTGGAAGTCGGAGGCGACGAAGCCGCTGGCACCGGCTCCGTAGACGTCGATCCGGCCGGCCGCGGCGATCGCCTCGACCACCTGCTCGCAGACCGCCGGGTCGAGCTGCTCGGCGGTTTCCTCGACGGCTCGGGCGTCGTTGAACGCGATGGTCGCGATGATCTGCGCGAGGTCGGCGCCGGGCGGGATGTCGCCACCGACCACCCGGGCGTCCGGCGGCTCGATCCGGCGGGCGGCCTCGGCGGCGAGCCGGATCCGCAGCTGGGGGTAGCCGTCCATGCCGACCGACCGGCAGAACCGGATGACGGTGGCCTCCGAGGTCTCGGCGGCGGTGGCGAGGTCGGTGATGGTGCGCCGGGCGGCGTCCGCCGGGTCGGCGACGACCAGCCGGGCGACCCGCTGCTCGGCCGGGGACAGCGACGGGAGCAGGCCACTGATGTGGACGATCAGTCCACCGGGCTCGTGACTCGCAGAAATCTTCGGACTCTTCGCCACGGATGAAACTTACTTTCACGAGGCGTGACCGTCAACCATGACGGCGCGTATCGGGAAAAGTACCGCCTTCCGCGCGGGCCCCACGCGGCAAGGGTCCCATTCCCGCAGCCCGGCCGCCTCCTCCGGTCCGGTCGACTCGACCACGCCGGCCCACCACCGGGTCGGCCGACGTCCACGCCGCACCGGCCGGACGGCCGGGCTCGGCCGCCGGACGGCCGGTCCGATCGGCCGGGCCCGGACGGGGGGGCATCCACCAGGCCGAACCGACCCCGGCCACCGCCGCGCCGGGCGGGCCGCTAGCGTGTGGCCATGACGGAGCGCACGGTGCTGGTGACCGGGGGCACGGGTGGGCTGGGTGGGGCGGTCACCGCCGCCTTTCTACGGGCCGGCTGGCGGGTGGTCGCACCGGGACGGGAGAACGCCGGGACGGCGGCGTCGTCCGGACCGGCCGCGGTCCGGCGGCAACTCCAGCTCGACGGATCCGAAGCCGCGCCGCGACCTCAGGCCGCCGCAGAAACCGTCGCCGCGGACCTGCTGGAGCCCGCCGGGGCGGCGCGGGCCGTCGAGGCGGCCACCGCCGACCCGGCGGCACCGCTGCGCGCGGTGGTCAACCTGGTCGGCGGGTACGCCAGCGGCGGGCTGGTGCACGAGACCCCGGTCGCGGAGTTCGAGCGGATGCTGCGGATCAACCTGCGCCCGACCTACCTGGTCACCCAGGCGGCGTTGCCGCACCTGGTGGCGGCCGGCGGCGGCGCGGTGGTCTGCGTCTCGGCGCGGGCGGCGGTGGCTCCCTTCCCCGGCGCGGCCGGCTACGCCACGGCCAAGGCCGCGGTGCTCGCGTTCGCCAACACGGTCGCGGTGGAGTACCGCCCGCGCAGGGTCCGGTGCAACACGGTGCTGCCCAGCGTCATCGACACCCCGGCCAACCGGGCCGCCCAGCCGGAGGCCGACCACCGGCGCTGGGTCCCCCCGGCCGAGATCGCCGCGGTGATCCGCTTCCTGGCCTCCGACGAGTCGGCGCCGACCAGCGGCGCGAGCATCCCGGTCTACGGGCGGGCCTGAACCGGAACCGGGCCGCCCCGCCCCGCCCCACCCGCGGGCGGCCGGGTGCCGCCGGCCGACGCCGACTCGTCGCCGGGAAACCACCCGGTGAGATGGGCGCGGATCCGGCCGGACACCTCCTCCGGCGAGCCGTTCGCGTCGACCACCACGAAGCCGGCGTACTCGGGCAGCGTCCGGTAGGCGGTGGCGGCGGCGGTGAGCCAGCGCATGCTCTCGTGATCGGTGCCGCGCCGCTCGATCCGCCGGTACGCCTCGGCGGGGTCGACGGTGAGCAGGAAGGTGACCTGGGGGGCGGGGAAGACCCGGTAGCCGGCCCGGGCCAGCCGTTCCCAGCGCTGCCCCCCGTGCGCGCGGATGCTGGCGTACTGACACGCGGCGTAGCGGTCCATCACCGCGGTCCGGCCGGTGACCAGGCAGGTCAGCAACGCCAGGGCGATGGCGAGCCAGCGGAGCACGGACTCGACCGCGAGCAGGCCGTCCCGGCCGACGAGGCGTTGAGCGTCCCGGCGGCCGAGCCGGTGGGCGACCCGGCCGAGCCAGCGGCGGCCGCCGGCGTTGCGGTGGTAGGTGGCGGGGTGACCCGCGGCAGTCAGTGCCTCGGCGAGCCGCTGCGCCTGGGTGGTCTTGCCCGATCCGTCGATGCCGATCAGAGCGACGGCGCGCAGTCGGGCCCTGCCGCGCCGCACCCGCAGTGACCTGGCCACCACCCGGAGGCTAGCCGAACAACGCTCCTCCTCGGCGGTTTGTCCGCGTATGCCCCCTCCCCGCCGGGCGCGGGGACAACAGGTGTGGCCGACCGGTTCGCCGGGTACGCAATTTCATTCCCACCGCCACCCACGACGACGGGAGATCCAGATGGCCGAGCGCGGGGACGAGACCCTGGTACACACCCTGAAGAAGGTCGCCGCCGTGCTCAAGCAGTCCGAGATCCCCTTCGCGCTCGGCGGCAGCTTCGCCGTGTACGCCCACGGGGGCCACTCCAGCGAACACGACGTGGACTTCCTGATCCGCGAGCAGGACGTGGACCGCGCGCTGGAGGCGCTGGTCGAGGCCGGTTTCACCGCCGAGCGCCCGCCGGAGGACTGGCTGGTCAAGGTCTACGACGAGGGACGGATGGTGGACCTGATCCACCGGCCGATCGAGACGCCGGTGACCGAGGAGACCTTCGCCGACACCATCGTGCGGCCGGTCGACGCGATCCACATGCCGGTGCTCTCGGCCACCCAGCTCATGGTGCACAAGCTGCTCAGCTTCTCCCAGCACTACTGCGACTTCGCCCGCGCCCTGCCGCTGGCCCGCTCGCTGCGGGAACAGATCGACTGGGAACGGGTACGGAAGGACACGCAGCACTCGCCGTATGCCGAGGCGTTCCTGGTGCTGCTCGACCGGCTGGACGTGCTGCCCGGCGGCGCGCCCGGAGGAAGGGAGATCCCGTGACCGGACAGCCCGGCGAGGCGCCGCCCGACGAGTACGTCGAGGCGGAGATCCAGAGCATGCTGGCCGAGGACCCGTCCGTCGCCGAACAGGGCATCACCGTGGTCCGCCGCGAGCGTGGCCTGGTGCTCTACGGCGAGGTGGAGAGCCCGCACCGACGCGAGGAGATCCTGCGCCGGGTGGCCGAGCGGTTCCCGGACGTGCCCATCACCAGCGACATCGGGGTGATCCGTACCCAGGCGCCGACCCAGGTGGAGGAGCTGCCGTGAGGGAGGTTCGAGGGTGATCCGGATCGCCGCCGTCGGTGACGTGCACCTGGACGAGGACGTGGTGGGCCGGTTCCGGCCGGCGCTGGAGGAGCTGCCCGACTGCGCGGACGTCCTGCTGCTCGCCGGCGATCTGACCCGGCACGGCACCGAGGCCGAGGCGCGGTGCGTCGCGCGGGAGTTCGGGAACCTCGGGGTGCCGGTGATCACCGTGCTGGGAAACCACGACCACCAGTGCGATCAGGTGTCGCAGGTGGTGAAGGTCCTGGAGGACGTGGGGATCACCGTCCTGGAGGGGACCGGGATCGTGCTGGAGTGCGCCGGGGGGCGGCTCGGCGTGGCCGGGGTGAAGGGCTTCGGCGGCGGTTTCGCCGGGCGCTGCGCCAGCGACTTCGGCGAGCCGGAGATGAAGGCGTTCGTCCACACCACCAAGGAGAGCGCGGACGCGCTCGGCGCGGCGCTGCGCGGGCTGGAGTGCGACCTGCTCGTCGCACTGACCCACTACTCCCCCGTGCCGGACACGCTCGCCGGCGAGCCGCTGGAGATCTACCCGTTCCTCGGCTGCTACCAGCTCGGCCAGGCGATCGACTCGGCACCCACGTCGCTGGCCCTGCACGGCCACGCCCACCACGGCACCGAGCGCGGCACCACCCCGGGTGGTGTCCGGGTGCGCAACGTCGCCCACCCGGTGATCAAGCAGGCGTACAGCGTCTTCCACCTGGGTGATCACCTCGACCGCTCAGGAGGTTTTGAAACGACGCACGAAGGGAATTGATGAGCGCATGTTGAGCTTGCTTCTTTGGATTCTCGCAGTCGTACTGGTGGTCGCCGGCATCCTCGCGCTGTTCCGCCGGCAGATCCTGTGGGGCGTCGTCCTCATCATCGTCGGCCTGCTGGTCGGCCCGGGTGGCGTCAGCATCTTCACCTGATCGCCTGTTCCTCGTACCCCCTGACCCGCCGGGGTCGTCGGGCCCGAAGTTCCGTCCTCCCAGACCGGAACCTCCGGCCCGACGACCCCGGTGTTTCACGTTGCGTGGACGTTTGCCGGGTGAAAGCGCCGGGCACCCGGCGGCATGAGTGTCTCGGGAGGCGTCCGCCGGTTCGGCCGGGCGCGGCGCTGGTGGGTCCTGCTCGGCTTCGGCGCGGCGGTCACCGCCGCGGCGGCCGTCGGCGGGCTCGGCGTCCGGGGCGCGCGGCAGGAGTACGCCGGCCTCGAACAGCCCGCCTGGGCACCCCCGTCCTGGGTCTTCGGCCCGGTCTGGACCGTCCTCTACGCGCTGATCGCGGTCGCCGGCTGGCTGGCCTGGCGCCGGGTCGGCTGGGGGCCGGCGCTCTGGGCGTGGAGCGTCCAGCTCGCCCTGAACGCGCTCTGGACCCCGCTCTTCTTCGGCGCCGGGCGGTACGGCCTGGCCTTCGCCGAGCTGGCGCTGCTGTGGCTGGCCGTCGCGGTGACGGTGGAGCGGTTCCGGAGGATCTCCGGGCCGGCCGCCGGGCTGCTGCTGCCCTACTGGGCGTGGGTCACCTTCGCCGGCGCGCTCAACCTCGCCATCTGGCGGCTGAACGGGTGAGCCGCGCGGGATCCCGCGGCGGGACCCCGCGCGCTCGGGTCAGCAGCGTGGCACGCCGGGGATGTAGCCGTCGTAGCCGGTGTAGACGTACGCGTCGGAGACGTACCACCCGGTGCCGATCCGGTCCCAGATCGAGCTGGTGCCGTAGGTGCCGGTGACCGTGGTGCCGCTGGTCTGGCAGTAGATCGTCACCTTGGCGCCGTCGGCGACCGAGCCGACCGCGGTGTAGTTGGTGCCCGGGCCGGAGCGGATCGTCAGGCTGACCCCGGAGGTGGTGTTGACGGTCCCCTCGGCGGTGTTGGTGCCGGAGCAGCCGTTGTCGCTGGTATAGGTCTTGGTGCCCCAGTAGAGGGCGAGTGACCCGTTGAACCGGACCTGGATGTCGCTGCCGTTGAGCCGCTGCTCGTAGTGCAGGTGGGGCCCGGTGGAGTTGCCCGTGCTGCCGACGTAACCGATCACCTTGCCGTAGCCGACGGTTTGGCCGACCGAGACGTTGAAGCCGTTGAGGTGGGCGTAGTAGGTGGTGTAACCGTTGCCGTGGTTGATCCGGACGTACTTGCCGTAGCTGGTGCTGCCCAGGTTGGTCACCACGTCGACCGTGCCGGGGGCGCTGGCCACCACCGGGTCGCCCAGGTCGTCGGTGCGGTTGAAGTCGACCGCGTACGCCGGACTGTGGTCGGACCGGGTCTGGCCGGACCAGGACTGGTTGCACGGGAACGGGACCTTGAAGGTCGGCGCCGCCATCGCCGGGGTCGCCGGCACCAGGGTCGCCGCGAGGACCGGCCCACGGTCGCGAGACCGAACCACCGCTTACGCATCCACTGCCTCCTATGTTGAAAGTTTTCGATTACATGCGGCCAGCGTGACAGAAACCTCCATCGATGGGAAGAACCTCCCCGCAGGTGGGACGAACGGAGCGTGGGAGCGCACCCACGGCCGGTGAGCGGGTTTCGGGATTGTTACCGGCCCGTGTCCCGCAGGGGGTGGACCGCGACGGGATGCAAGCGCTTACATGTGGAGACGACCATCGGACCGGCGCGGTTTCGATCCCTCCACGCGCCGGCAAGGAAGGAGATCGGCATGGCGTTTGCCAGATCGCGCCAGGCGCTCGCGATCGCCGGCGTCCTCGGGCTGGCGCTCGGCGTCACCGCCTGCGGCACCGGCAACGACAAGAAGAGCAGCAAGGCGGACTCCCCCGAGTGCGCCACATACGAGAAGTACCAGGGCCACGACGGCAAGAAGGTCACGATCTACTCGTCGATCCGGGACATCGAGGCCGACCGCCTGGCGCAGTCCTGGAAGCAGTTCGAGGACTGCACCGGCATCACGATCGACCACGAGGGCTCCGGCGAGTTCGAGGCCCAGCTGGGCGTCCGGGTGGACGGCGGCAACGCCCCCGACCTGGCTTTCATCCCCCAGCCGGGTCTGCTCAAGCGGTTCGCCGACGCGGGCAAGCTCAAGCCGGCCGGCGCCGACACCAAGGCCATGGCGGAGCAGAACTACTCCCCCGACTGGCTGAAGTACAGCACCGTGGACGGGAAGTTCTACGGCGCCCCGCTGGGCTCCAACGTGAAGTCCTTCGTGTGGTACTCGCCGAAGATGTTCCAGGAGAAGGGCTGGACCGTCCCCACCACCTGGGACGACCTGATCGCCCTGAGCGACAAGATCGCGGCGACCGGCATGAAGCCGTGGTGCGCCGGCATCGAGTCGGGTGACGCCACCGGCTGGCCGGCCACCGACTGGATCGAGGACCTGATGCTGCGGACGACCTCGCCCGAGGTCTACGACCAGTGGACCACCCACGGCATCCCGTTCAACGACCCGCAGGTCGCGGCGGCGGTCGACAAGGCCGGCACCATCCTCAAGAACGACAAGTACGTCAACGGCGGCTTCGGCGGCGTGAAGAGCATCGCGACCACCTCCTTCCAGGAGGCCGGCACGCCGATCACCACCGGCAAGTGCGCGCTGCACCGGCAGGCGTCCTTCTATGCCAACCAGTGGCCGGAGGGCACCAAGGTTGCCGAGGACGGCGACGTCTTCGCGTTCTACTTCCCGTCCGTCGACCCGGCCAAGGGCAAGCCGGTGCTCGGTGGTGGCGAGTTCGTCGCGGCCTTCGCCGACCGTCCCGAGGTCCAGGCCGTGCAGACCTACCTGGCCTCCGGCGAGTACGCCAACAGCCGTGCCAAGATCGGCGACTGGGTCTCGGCGAACAAGAAGCTGGACATCAACAACGTCCCCAACCCGGTGGACAAGCTGTCCGTGCAGATCCTCCAGGACCCGAAGACCGTCTTCCGGTTCGACGGCTCGGACCTGATGCCGGCCGCGGTCGGCGCGGGCACCTTCTGGAAGGGCATGGTCGACTGGATCAACGGCAAGGACACCGCCACGGTCCTGAACGGCATCGAGAGCAGCTGGCCGAAGTGATTTCCGCCCGGTGGCCCGGTCCGTACTGACGGACCGGGCCACCGGCCCACTCAGACCCCGAAGGAGGGTTGATGGACTTCGACTTCGCGGCGGAGCAGCCGAAGCTGCTCATGCTGATGTACGGGCTGATCGCGTTCGTCCTCGTGGTGGGTGGCCTGCTGCTCCTGCTCGACGTCGTGCCGGCCTTCTTCGCCCGCCGCCGCGAGGCGCGGCTGATCGCCGCGGCGACGAGCGGCGCGTTACCGCCCGCGCGGCCGCGCAAGCCGGCGGAGGGACGTTTCGCCCGCCTCCTCGACGTCGTGCCGGCCTTCCTCGCCCGTCGGCGGCAGGCGCGCCTGGTCGCGCGGCGGCGCAAGCCGACGGAAGGGCTCTTCGCGCTCTTCTTCCTGCTGCCGACGGCGCTGCTGCTCCTGATCGGGCTGGTGGTGCCGGCGATCCGGACCACCCTGCTCTCGTTCATGGACGGGCACAGCGAGAACTTCGTCGGCTTCGACAACTACACCTGGATGTTCTCCGAGGACTCGATCGTCCGGGTGCTGATCAATACCCTGGTCTGGGTGCTCCTGGTACCGCTGGTGGCCACCTCGATCGGCCTGCTCTACGCCGTGATGGTGGACCGGGCGCGGTTCGAGGCCGTGGCGAAGTCACTGATCTTCATGCCGATGGCGATCTCGTTCGTCGGCGCCAGCATCATCTGGAAGTTCGTCTACGCCTTCCGCGGCGCGGAGCAGGACCAGATCGGCCTGCTGAACCAGATCATGGTCAGCCTCGGTGGCGAACCGCAGCAGTGGCTGCTGAACTCGCCGCTGAACACCCTGCTGCTCATCGTCATCATGGTCTGGATCCAGGCCGGCTTTGCCATGGTGGTGCTCTCCGCCGCCATCAAGGCGATCCCGGCGGACATCGTCGAGGCGGCCCGCCTGGACGGGGTCACCCCGTGGCAGATGTTCTGGCAGGTCACCCTGCCGAGCATCCGGCCCGCGCTGATCGTCGTGGTGGTGACCATCACGATCGCGACGTTGAAGGTCTTCGACATCGTCCGCACCGCGACCAACGGCAACTACGACACCAGCGTCATCGCGAACGAGATGTACAACCAGGCGTTCCGGTACGGCCAGAGCGGGCACGGCTCGGCACTGGCGGTCTTCCTGTTCATCCTGGTCATCCCGATCGTGATCTACCAGATCCGCAACCTGCGTCAGCAGCGGGAGGGCTGAGATGACCACAGCGACGCCCACGATGCCCGCCGGCGCCCAGCGCACCGGCGACACGAAGACCCGAATCGGGCGGGTACGCAAGCGGCTGAACACCCCCACCGCCACACTGGTGTCGATCGTCATCGCGGTGGTCTGGACCGTCCCGACCTTCGGCCTGCTCATCTCCTCGATCCGGCCGGAGAACCAGATCAAGACCACGGGCTGGTGGACCTTCTTCACCGACCCGCAGTTCACCCTGGACAACTACCAGCAGGTGCTGTTCGGCAGCTCCTCCTCGGCCGGCCAGCTCGCCAGCTACTTCATCAACTCGATCGCGATCACCATCCCGTCGGTGCTCTTCCCGCTCGCCTTCGCCTCGCTGGCCGCGTACGCGCTGGCCTGGATCAACTTCAAGGGGCGGGACTGGGTCTACATCGCGATCTTCGCGTTGCAGATCGTGCCGCTGCAGATGGCGCTGGTGCCGCTGCTCAAGTTCTTCTCCACCGGCGTCACCATCGCCGGGGTGCAGGTGCTCCCGGCCTGGGACCTGGTGGACGAGCAGCGGTTCGCGCAGGTGTGGTTCGCGCACACCTGCTTCGCCCTGCCCCTGGCGGTGTTCCTGCTGCACAACTTCATCTCGCAGCTGCCCAAGGACCTGATGGAGGCGGCCCGGGTCGACGGGGCCACCCACCCGAAGATCTTCCGCACCATCGTGCTACCGCTGATCACGCCCGCGCTGGCCGCGTTCGGCATCTTCCAGTTCCTCTGGGTCTGGAACGACCTGCTGGTCGCGCTCATCTTCGCGGGCGGCGGCGACGAGACCGCCCCGCTCACCGTCCGGCTCGCCGAGCTGGCCGGCACCCGGGGCAACGAGTGGCAGCGACTGACGGCCGGTGCGTTCGTGTCGATCGTCGTACCGCTGATCGTCTTCCTGTCCCTCCAGCGCTACTTCGTGCGGGGCCTGCTCGCCGGCAGCGTCAAGGGCTGATCCGCTGCGCCGCCGCCGCCGGACAGCGGCGGCGGCGGACGCGGGTCGGATCGGGGAACAGCGATGACCAGGATTGACGACGTCGCCCGGCTGGCCGGGGTCTCCACGGCCACCGTCTCGCGGGCGCTACGCGGCCTGCCCACGGTCTCGGCGGCCACCCGGCGGCGGGTGCTGGCCGCCGCCGAGCAACTCCAGTACGCGGTGTCGCCGAGCGCCTCCCGGCTGGCCGGCGGCAGGACCGGCACGGTGGCGGTGGTGGTCCCCCGGATCACCCGCTGGTTCTTCGCCACGGTCGTCGAGGCGGTCGAGGACCACCTCCACGAGAACGGCTACGACCTGCTTCTCTACAACCTCGGCGGACGGGAGCAGATCCGCCGTCGGGTGCTGCGTACGGCCAGCCTGCACAAGCGGGTCGACGCGATCATCCTGGTGGCCACCCCGCTGCGCCCGGCGGACGTGACCGCGCTGACCAAGCTGGAGCTGCCGGGCGTGACGATCAGCTCCGGCAGCGGCGTCCCCGGCTGGCCGTGCGTGCGTATCGACGACGTGGCCGCGGCCCGGACCGCCACCCGCCACCTGCTCGACCTGGGCCACACCCGGATCGCGCACATCTCCGGCGACCCCGACGACGAACTGGCCTTCACCACCCACCTGGACCGCCGTCGCGGCTACCAGGCGGCGCTGCGCGCGGCCGGCATCCGGCCGGACCCGAGCCTGGACGTGGAGTCCCGGTTCACCATCGACGGCGGCACCCGGGCCACCGCCGAGCTGCTGGCCCGGGGCGAGCCGCCGACCGCCATCTTCGCCGCCTGCGACGAGATGGCGATGGGCGCGATGACCGCGCTGCGCGACGCCGGGCTGCGGGTGCCGCAGGACGTCAGCGTGATCGGGGTCGACGACCACGACCTGGCCGGGGTGCTCGGCCTGAGCACCATCGCCCAGCCCGCGGCGGAGCAGGGCCTGCTCGCCGCCCGGATGCTGCTCGACCCGCTCGGCGTCCAGGCCGCCGAACCGTACGCCGGGCTGGTGCCCGCGCCGCGCGGCGCGGAGGCCGACGACGACTCGCCGACGCCGCCGGTGATCCTGCCCACTCGCCTGGTGGTGCGGGAGTCGACCGCGCCGCCCCGGGCACACTGAACA
The DNA here is from genome assembly GCF_047200535.1 of Micromonospora mangrovicola. Lineage (NCBI taxonomy): Bacteria > Bacillati > Actinomycetota > Actinomycetes > Micromonosporales > Micromonosporaceae > Micromonospora > Micromonospora mangrovicola. Next base: position 110,188 of record NZ_JBJZOG010000005.1, read on the forward strand.
GATCCGGCCGTCCCGGTGGCGGCCGGCAACGACCGTCCGGCCACCGGACGGCCGCCGCACGACACAGGGGAGAAGGCTCTGAACACCGACGCTACGCAGCAGGAAGCGGCCGGCGCCCCGGCCACCGGCTGGTGGACCGAGGCGGTCATCTACCAGATCTACCCGCGCTCGTTCGCCGACTCGAGCGGCGACGGCATCGGTGACCTCCCCGGCATCACCGCCCGCCTCGGTCACCTGGCCGAACTGGGGGCCGACGCGGTCTGGCTGTCGCCGTTCTACCCGTCGCCGCAGGCCGACGCCGGGTACGACGTGGCCGACTACCGCGACGTCGACCCGCTCTTCGGCACCCTCGCCGACGCCGACAAGATGATCGCGGAGGCGAAGGCGCTCGGCCTGCGGGTGATCGTCGACCTGGTGCCGAACCACACCTCGTCGCAGCACCGCTGGTTCCAGGCCGCGGTCGCCGCCGGCCCGGGCAGCCCCGAGCGGCAGCGCTACGTCTTCCGCGACGGCAAGGGACCGCAGGGCGCCGAGCCGCCGAACGACTGGCAGAGCGTCTTCGGCGGTCCCGCCTGGACCCGGCTGCCGGACGGGCAGTGGTACCTGCACCTGTTCGACACCGGGCAGCCGGACCTGAACTGGGACAACGCCGACGTCCGCGCCGAGTTCCTGGACATCCTCCGGTTCTGGCTGGATCGGGGCGTGGACGGTTTCCGGGTGGACGTGGCGCACGGCCTGGTCAAGCAGGCCGACCTGGCCGACTGGGAGGAGCCGCAGGAAATCCTCTCCGGCAGCGAGGTGGAGAAGCCGCGCCCGCCGATGTGGGACCAGGACGGCGTGCACGAGATCTACCGGGAGTGGCGCCGGGTGCTCGACTCCTACGACGGGCAGCGGATCCTGGTCGCCGAGGCGTGGGTCGAGCCGGCCGAGCGGCTGGCCCGCTACGTCCGGCCGGACGAGATGCACCAGGCGTTCAACTTCGAGTATCTGCTCGCCGCCTGGACCGCCCCGGCCCAGTACGCGGTGATCACCCGCTCCCTCGAGGCCACCGACTCGGTCGGCGCCCCGACCACCTGGGTGCTCTCCAACCACGATGTGGTCCGGCACGCCTCCCGGCTCGGCCTGCCGGTCGGCGGCGGCCGGCCGAACGGCATCGGCATCGGCGACCCGCAGCCCGACGCCGCGCTCGGCCTGCGCCGCGCCCGCGCGGCCAGCCTGCTGATGCTGTCCCTGCCCGGCTCGGCCTACCTGTACCAGGGCGAGGAGCTGGGGCTGCCCGAGCACACCACGCTCCCCGACGAGGCCCGGCAGGACCCGACCTGGGAGCGCAGCGGTCGCACCCAGCGCGGCCGGGACGGCTGCCGGGTGCCGATCCCGTGGGAGGCGGACGCCCCGTCGTACGGCTTCGGGCCGGCCGACGCGAGCTGGCTCCCCCAGCCCCCGAGCTGGGCCGAGTACGCCCTCGACCGGCAGCGCGGGGTGCCCGGCTCCACGTACGAGCTGTACCGGACGGCGCTGCGGCTGCGTCGCGAGCACGGCCTGGGCCGGGGCCCGCTGCACTGGCTCACCTCCGGCGACGAGGTGCTCACCTTCACCAACCGGGGCCTCACCGTGCTGACCAACTTCGGCGCGGAGCCGGTGCCGCTGCCGGCCGGCGCAGAGGTGCTGGTCGCCAGCGCCCCGCTCGACGACTCCGCCGTCCCCACCGACGTCACCGTCTGGTACCGCGCCTGACCGTTGCCCGGGCCCACTTCGGGCGCGGCGGTCGCCAGCGCCAGGATCCGCGCGCTTCCCCGAAAGTTGCGCGGATCCTGGCCGGTCCGGCCGCCGGCGGCGGCGGCATCGTTCTGCCGCCTTTGGAGTCGATGTCGCGGACGACTCACCCCCGTCGGCGCCCGGGCAGACTCCGCGTGGGTCGTCCACGCCACCAGCTTCTAAGCAGGCGGCGGCCCGGTGCCCGCAGCGGCTGACCCGGGTGACCCGGGGCCGACGGACCCGGCCCGCGGCGCCACCGGGGCGAGGCGCCGTCAGAGCCGGTCGGCGCGGCTGTGCAGAAGGTCGTGGACCGACTCGATGTCGCCCGGCGAGGTCCGGGCGGCCAGCCAGTACATCAGCCCGGTCGGGATGAAGAAGAGCTGGAACACGGCCAGCCCGACGGCGTAGTTCAGCGGGGGTGGGAAGGCCGCCCGCAGGCCGTGGAAGGCCACCCCGACCAGCCCGTTGCCGGCGGCCCGGCCGACTCCGTTGACCAGGTTGCCGAGGCTGTAGACGGTGCCCCGGTGCTCGGGCGGGTTGACGTCGGCGATCAGCGCGAACCAGTTGGGCGAGTTGGCCGACGTCAGCGCGAGGGCGAGCAGGGCGGTGAGCAGGCTCAGCCCGACCGTCGGCTCGGTGACGACGCTGGCCAGCACCGCGCCGACCACCGCGCCGGAGCTGCCGCCGTCCGGCACGTCGATCCGGATCGGAACCAGGAACAGGACCAGGTAGAACGGCACGGCCGCGAGGATGCCCACCGCCGCGACCAGCGCCCGCCCGCTCGGGGTACGCCGTTGCAGCGCGTCGCCGGCCAGACCGCCGAAGATGGAGAACACCCCCCCGAGCTGGAACAGGGTGGCGAAGACGCTGCCCACCACGACGGCGGTGGCCGCCGAGTAGCCCTGCGCCTCGGCCCGCTGGGCGAACAGCACCGGCAACCAGACCAGCGAGCCGAACGCCGCCTGAGCGGTCAGCCCCTGCAGGATCAGCCAGCGGTTGGTCCGCCGGGCCAGGATCCGGGGCAGGTCGGCCCGGCTGATCCGGTAGTCGTAATCGGCGCCCGCGTCGAGCGCCGCCGCCAGCTCCGGCTCGCTCTGGCCGCGCCGGATGTCGTACGTGAACAGGTAGGCCACGGTGGCGACCAGGCCGACCACGGTGAGCAGCAGGAACGGCCGACGCCAGTCGGTCGCGCCGAGGATGCCACCGGCGAGCGTGCCGGCCAGCGTGCCCACCCCCTGCGACAGCCCCCAGAAGCTCATCACCAGCCCCCGGCGCCGGGGCGAGATCAGATCGGTGACCACCGAGAATCCCACCGAGCCGACCGCGCCCAGCCCGACCGCGGCGACCAGCTGGGCGAGCAGGAACGTCGGGTACTGCTGGGCCAGCGCGCTGCCCCCGGTGCCGGCCGCCCAGATCAGCGTCCCCACCATCAGCAGCGGCTTGCGGTTCGTCCGGTCGCCCACGTACGCCCAGGCGACGGCGGCGACCGCGCTGACCAGGAAGCTCACCGCGGTGACCAGCCCGAGCAACCGCTGCGGCACGCCGAGCGCCCCGGAGATCGGCCCGTACAGCGGGGGAACCAGACCGATCGCCACGTTGTCCAGCGAGGCGAGCACCACGAACACCGCGACGCTGTAGAACCGGTGGGCCGCTCCCCCGCCGCGGATCGCCCGCCCGGTACGCATGGTCATCTGTGGCACCCAACCAGGATCTGCGGGCGGCCGCCAGCCGCCCGCCGGCGATCCACGCTACGCCATCCGGCCGCGTTGTTCCTCGGGCGACGCCGCGCCCCGACTCAGCGGCGGCAGCGGGAGCCGGTCGGCCAGTCGCGAGTCGGCGTCCCGAGCGCTGGGGTGGGCGACGCCGTGAAGCAGGTCGGCGGCTTCCCGCCACGCGGCCAGCGCGCCGTCGTGGTCGCCCTGCTCCTCGCGGACGTCGCCCAGCGTCAGCAGCGTCTTGCCCAACCACCGCTCGCCCTCGTTGCGCCCGACGCTGATCGCCGAGGTCAGCAGCTCCACCGCCGCCGCCAGCCGCCCCGCCCGGCGCCGCGCCGCGGCGAGCACGCTCAGCGCCTCGGCGGCGGCGGTCGAATATCTCATCGCCTCGGCGATGGCCAGGGCCTGCTCGGCCGCCACCACGGCCTCCGCGTCGCGCCCGGCCGCCAGGTAGATCCCGGCGAACCGGTACAGGGTTATCGCCTCGCCGTACGGGTCCCGCAACTCGCGAAAGATCGACAGCGTGGTGGTGAGCAGTTCGATCGCGTCCGTGATCCGGCCGGCATCGTGGTAGACGCGGGCGAGCCCGTTCATGGCGTCCGCCTGGCTGCTCCGGCTGTCGCAGGCCAGGTAGAGCTCGAGTGCCCGTCGCAGCTGCTGCTCGGCCTCCTCCAGCCGGCCGTGCTCGCGTTCGATCGCACCGAGGTGCTGCCGGGCGCGAGCCGCACACCACAGGCTGCCGACCCGCTCGGCCAGCACCAGAGCCCGCTCCGCCGCCTGCCGGGCCTGCGGCAGGTGCCCCTGGTAACCCCGCAGGTAGGTCAACCGGTTGAGGGCATGCGCCTGGCCGCAGTCGTCGTCGAGCGCCTCGAACAGTTCCGCCGCGGTCTCCGCCGAGCGGGCTGCGTCGGGCACGGCGCGATACTCGTCGGCCCGGCTGCGGTACAACATCGCCAGCGCCTTCAGCCGCCGGTCGCCGGACCGTTCAGCCGCCGCCTCGGCGAGCGAATTGATCGACCGCCAGACGTCGACCGATCCGCGCATCTCGAGGAACGGCCCGAGCACGTGCGTCAGCGCCCCGCACAGCTCGTCCAACCCCAGGTCGTACGCCTGGCGTACGCCGGCCAGCAGCGATTCGCTCTCCGCCTCGTACCAGCCGACGGATTCAGCCGCCGCGACGGACCGCACGGCCGGGTCGAGGAGAGCGGTGCCCCGCAGCGCCGGCTCCAGCCCCGGGAACTGCTTGTCGGGAAGGCGGCGCATGGCCGACAGCGCGTAACCGAGCCAGGCGTTGAGGCCCGCCACCACCGCCATGCGCCGGTCCGCCTCGTCGATCCGGGCCGCGGCCCGTTCCCGCAGCAGTAGCCCGACCAGGTCGTGGAAGCGGTACCGGTCCTGCCGGGCGGCGTCCTGACCGGCGTACTCGATGATGTGGTGCTGCACGAGCTGGTCGATCAACGCCTCGGCGACCGCGGCGGGCCGCCGCAGCACCGCCGCGGCCGCCCAGATGGGAAAGCTCGGTGCGGCCAGCAGTGCCAGCCGCTGCGCGGCGGCATCGGCGTGCGGATCCAGGCCGCGGAAGCTGAGTTCCAGGCTGGCCCGTACCTCGAGGTCACCGTGGTTCAGCTCGTCCAGGCGGTGCTGGTCGGCCAACCGGTCGGCCAGCCTGTGCAGGGACCAGTGCGGCCGGGTGGCCAGCCGGGCCCCGACGATGCGGACCGCCAGCGGCAACCACCCGCACAGCTCGACGAGCTGCGCGGCGACCGACGGCTCGGCCGCCACGCGCTCCGCGCCCGCCGTCGCCCGCAGCAGCGCCAACGCGTCCTCGTCGGGTAGCACGTCGAGGTCCAGGTGGGATCCGCCCGCCACATCCGCCAGGTCGGAGCGGCTGGTGACGAGCACCGCGCAGCCCGACCCGCCGGGCACCAGCGGACGCACCTGGGCCGCGCTCGCCGCGTCGTCGAGCACGACCAGCACCCGGCGTTCCGCGGTGACGGAGCGGTAGAGCAGGACCCGGTCCTCGACGTCGTCCGGGACCGCGGCGCGGTGGGTCCCCAACGCGACGAGTACCCGGCCCAGCACCTCCGCCGGCTGTTGCGGCCGGTCGTGCATCCCGTGCAGGTCGACGTAGAGCTGGCCGTCGGGAAAGTCGCCCCGCAGCAGGTGGCCGACGTGAACGGCGAGTGCGGTCTTACCCACCCCCGGCTTGCCCGTGACGACCGCGACCGGGACGGCGGTAGCGGTCGCCGCCGCCGCGGTCAGCCGGCGGCGCAGCTCGTCGACCTCGGATTCGCGCCCGGTGAAGTCGGCGACGTCGGCGGGAAGCTGGGCCGGGCGGGCCACCGCCGCGGGCCGGGGTGGCGATCCGGGACCCTGTTCCGGAGCGGGCGCCGGGTCCGGGCCGGGCAGGGACAGCGGCGCCGGCTGACCGGCCTCGCCCCGATGCCGGGCGCCGGCCAGAATCGCCCGCTCCAGCCGCTGTAACTCCGTGCCGGGCTCGATACCGAGCTCGTCGGCCATCCGGCGGCGGCCGTCGCGGTAGACCTCCAGGGCCTCGGCGGTACGCCCGACGGCGTCCAGCGCGGTCATCAGCTGCCCCCGCATCCGTTCACGCAGCGAGTGTTCCGCGACCAGCCGGGTCAGCTCCGGCACCAACGCCGCATGCCGGCCCAGGGCGAGTTCGAGGTCGATCACCCGTTCAACGATCGCCAGCCGCAGTTCGGCCAGCCGGTGGGCCTCCACGGCGGCGAACGGGGCCGGCACGTCGGCCAGCGCCGGCCCGCGCCAGAGCGCCAGGGCGGCCCGCAACGCCTCCGCGCTCACCTGCGGCGCCAGGTCCTCCCGCTCCGCCCCGCGGATCAGGCGCTCGACCCGCGCGACGTCGAGTTGCGCGTCCCCGATCCGCAACAGGTAACCGGGACTGCGGGTGACCAGCAGCCGGCCCTCCCCCGACCTGCCGCTGTCGCCGAGCTGGCGGCGCAGTGACGACACCACGATCAGCACCTGCTCCCGGGCGGTCGCCGGGGGACGCTCCGGCCACAGCCCGTCGATGAGTTCGTCGACCGAGACCACCCGGTTGCGCCGCAGCAGCAGCGCGGCCAGCACGGTCCGCTGGCGGGCGCCCGGCAACGGGATCGGGGCCGACCGCCCCCGCACCTCCAGCGGGCCGAGGATGTTGAACGCGAAGTCGGGTGTGCCCGTGTCGCCCTGCTCGCCGGCGGTCTCGCGGTCCACCGGGTCGGTCCGGGAAGTCACCGCGCCCCGGATCCGCGCCACGGCCGCGTTCCGCGCACCCGCTCGTCCGGCATCGTCCACATCACGCACCTGCCCGTCCCCAGAGGAGCCGCGTCAGCGGAGACCGCCCCGTCCGGGCGGGGCGATACTCCAGACGATATAGACCGATGCGTCTACCGAGGCCGGGCGTCTGGTCACGGGGAGATAACGCGCCGGATGCGGCCGGCGGCTCTGCCGCCGGCCGCATCCGGCCGTTCCGGTCAGGCCCGTCGCGACGAGCTGGACCGGTTGTGCTGATCGTCAGGATGCCCGCGGAAGCTCATTGGCAGTCTCCTCGTCGGCAACTGCTCCAGAGGGTGGTGCTGTAGCTGATGCTGCCGGCCCCGATGCCCCGGCTCTCGGTGCCCAACAAACCGCCCGCCGGGTTGGTGCCGACCGAGAAATCCCAGTCATCCCGATCGATCGTCCCGTCTGGGTTGACACCGAAGCCGACTCCGTAGCGCCCGACCGAGGCGGACGTGCCATCCTTCTCCCGGCCGTGGGAGCGATGGCTGAACGAGACAGAGGGGAAGAGGTTGCCCACGCTGGGCATACCGGCGCGGCTGCTGCTGTAACCCAGGATGAGGCTCGACCGGCCGTTACTCATCTTGTATTTGAGACATTCATGCCCACCCGGCACGCAGATCGACCACGTCACGCCCACGTGCTTGTAGAGATAGTCGCCGAGGCCGCCCCGTCGGGGCATGGGGTCCTTGCCGCAGCGATTGATGTACCCCATGTTCTGGGCAATGCAATGCATCCACTGGTCCTTTTTGGCCTTCAGCGCGGCCAGCCTGGCCTTCCTGGCCATCTCCTCGCGGGCCTTCTTCGCCGCGTACTCGCGAGCCAGCCGGCGGCCCTCGGCCCCCGTCTTCATATAGTCGCAGCCGTCGCAGAAGTGCCGTGCCGGCTTCGGGTTTATGGGACGGGTGTAGTTACAGCCGTCGCAATAGTGGTGCGCTGCCGCGGAGGACTTCTTGTGCTTCTTCTTGGCCTTCTTCGCGGGCTTCTTCTTGGGTGGCGGCGGGTTGTTGTAGCCGCCGCAACCGTCGCAGTAGTGACCCCCGGGCAGGACCCGCCACTTCCCGTCCGGGTCGCTCATCGTCACCGGGGTGTTGTCGGCGTACGCGTACCCGTTCATCTGCTGCGGTTCTTTCGGGTCGATGATCGGGTCCACCGAGATGAACCGTCCGGTGTCCGGGTCGTACTCCCGGGCGCCGAGATGGGTCAACCCGGTGGAGACGTCGATGGTGCCACCGACGTACCCCTTCTGGTCCGGCCAGCTCGCGGGAGCTGCCCCGCGCTGCTCGCCGAAGGGCAGGTAGCGGCGTTGGGTCACGGACAGGTCGTCGGCGTCGATGGCCAATTGCGCCGTGCCCTGCTGGTTCTTCGCCTCGAAGGACAGCCCGTCGGTGCTGCTCCGCACCGCCGTTGCGGTGCCCAGGTCGTAGGACCGGGTCGCCGTCACCACGCCGGTGGACCTGGTGAACTTCAGCTCAGTCTTGTCGAGGTAGAGCGTGACCGTGTCCGGGTCGCGGCGGATCATCCGGTCCCCGCCGGCGTCGTACAGGAATTCCGTGACCTTGCCACCCTCGGTGACCGAGGCCAATTTGCCCTCGGCGTCCCAGACCAGCGTCTGTGCGGAGCCGCCGACCGTGCGCCCCGTGGTGTTGCCGGTCGCGTCGTAGCTGTAGCTGTTGGTCAGGCCGCCGGTCGTCACGCTGGACAGCGCGTGCGGCCGGGCCGACCCGGCGCCCGAGTAGGTGGAGGTGCTGGTGGTCCCGGCACCGGTCGTGGTGTCGTAGTTGGTCTCGGTGAGCCGGTTGCCGGTCTTGTCGTAGGTCCAGGACTGCCAATAGGGTGCGGGACCGCCGAGGACGCCCACCCCGGGCGCGGCCGCGCAGTTGTCGGTTGCCGTCCACGCGGTGGTGAGCCGGCGCAGGTCGTCGTACCGGAAGCACTGGGTGTCGTCCGTGCCGCCGGCGGGCGCGTCGGCGATCCGGGTGACATTGCCGACATCGTCGTAGGTGTAGTTGACGTCGGCCAGGTGCAGCGGCGAGACGTTGCGGTCGACCATCGAGCGCGTGAGCTTGCGGGTCGCGTCGTCGTAGAAGAACGTCTGCGCGACCTGCTTGCCCGACACCGCCTGCACCATGTATTGCAACGGCTCGTCGTACGGGCTGTAGGTGGCCGAGACGAGCAGCGTGGACAGGCCCGTCTGTGCCGTCTGCAACCGGCCGTCCGCGTCGTAGCTGTAGCGCAGGGTCTCCGGCGAGAGGCCCCCGGCCGGGGGATACGAGACCAGCAGCGGCTTGCCGGTCGCGGTGTACCCGGTGTTCACCCGGTAGCTGCCGGCCAGCTTGCCCTCCGCCGCCGGGATGGTGACGGTGCTGCCCAGCGAGCGGTAGCGGACGTCGTAGCCGTTGACCGCCGTGGTGTAGGCGTTGCCGTTGACGTACCGGGTGGACGAGGCGGGTTGCCCCTTCACCACGGTGCCGTTGGTCAGGGTGTCGTAGGTCCAGGCCGCCAGCTTCGGACCGGACGCCGACCCGGCGTACATGGCGGTCTTGCGACCGAGCACGTCGTAGGTGTAGGCCAGCGTGGTGCCCCGCGCATCGGTGGAGTTCACGATCTGGTCGGCGTTGTCGTAGGTGTAGCTGGTGGTGCCCTTGTCCGGGTCCTCCTCCTGCACTTTCCGGCCCCGGAGGTCGTAGGTGTACCGCCACACGTTGCCCACCGGGTCGGTGACGCTCGCCAGGTCACCACCCTGGGTGTACGTGTACCGGGTGGCGTCGTAACCGCCGCTCGGCGTGCCGCCGGAGTGCTGGCGCAGCTCCACCGTCCGGCCTTCCGCGTCGGTGACGGTGGTGGTGGCGGTGCCGCCGGCGGGAGGAGTCACCGAGACGCGGTCGCCGCCGTAGCTGGTGGTGGTGCGCCACTTCTCCGCCCCGAAGGAGAGGAGAATCTCCGCCGTCCCGCGTTCGTTGCCGTCGTAGACCTTGCGGGTCTGGGCCGGCACCGCGTTGTCGGCGACGATCAGCAGGGTGGTCCCGGCGATACCGTCGTTCCAGTAGGCCCTGTTGCTCTTCACCTCCAGCCCCCGGGAGTCGTAGAAGGTGTCGGTGACGATCCGGCCGCCGCCCGCGGCGGGCTGCTGCGTCTGGCGTTTCCGCAGCTGGCCGTCGTAGAACGCGTACACCGGGTCGTATCCGCCGTCGTCGCGGATCGTCTCGGTGGTGACGACGTTCGGCGCGTTCGCGCGGATCAGGTAGGAGAACTTCAGGTTGGGGGTGGCGCCGCCCGCCTTGGACCGGTCGGGAAGCCAGGCCGCGGTGGATCGGCCGAGCGGGTCGTAGGTCAGGTCCGTACGCCGGCCGTTCGGATCCACGATCGCCGTCTGCACGCCCCACGCCGGCTCGAACGTGGTGGTGGCGGCGTGGCCGAGCGGGTTGGTGACCGTGGTCGCGGTGACCGGGCCGGTGGTCGGGGTGAAGGCGGTGCTGATCCTGCGATCCAGTTCGTCGTACGTGTCCAGTGTGCGCCCGTAGCTGTCGTACGTCGCCCGCGAGGCCTGCACGTACACCGGCGTGCCGTTCGAGTATGACGCCAGCTCCTGGGTCAGGGTCTCGTCACCCTTGGTCGGCGCCGTGCCGAACGTGGTCGACCCGTCATAGAACGTGCGCGTGTCGGAGATGACATCCGCCGGGCGGGACGGGGTCACCGTGCAGGCCACGCCGACCCGTTCCACCCGCACCTCGTAGTCGATCATCCACTTCCCGGTGTCGCGGGCGTACGTGGTGCGGTTGCACTCGTCGTCGGCGCTCGTCGAGGTGTCGCCGAGGTCGTTCACCACGGTCGGCAGCCCGTACGAGTCGTAGCTGGTCCGGACCTCGGTACGCCGCCAGCCGCCGGAGGAGAGAGCGAGGCGGCCACGCTTATTCCCGACGCCGGTCAGGTACGCCTTCGTCGAGCCGTGCGTCGCGGTGGCCGCCGAGATCCAGGGGTCGTTGATCTCGCCGTCCAGCACGCTCCCGCCGACCCCGTCGTAGGTCATGCTCTCCCGGGCGAAGCCGGCCAGCGCCGGATGGTCGGCGATCGACCCCCCCTCCGAGTCGGCCACCGACACGCTGCGGGTGCCGCTGGACAGCTTGTCCCCGTCCATCCCGCGCAGGTACCGCGTCTCGCGCTGCGAGCGCACCCCAGCGGTCGAGCCGTGGGTCACCCGGACCCGCCCGTAGCCGCGCCACTCACCCCAGGTGCGGTACTTCGCCGGGGTCAGCTCGTTGTCGTCGTGGTGCCAGGCGCCGCCGCCGAGGTACTCGTAGTCGGTCTGCTCGATCCCGGCCACGCCCGACTGGTCGTCCTCGAGGACCTGGACCGGAACGTACTTGTGGAACCAGTCGAGCTGCGGCTCCAGCGCGCCCTCCGGCAGCCAGTACTGCGGGAAGCAGCGCCTGGTGTTCGTATCCGGGGTCGGGGCGGCCGCCCGGGTGCAGTCCCTACCCGAGTAGTTGACGTGGACGTGCCCGCCGGACTCGTCGTAGACGTCGGTGACCCGCCACTTGTACAGCGGCGGGATGCCGTCCGTGGTCGCCGCGTCCACCCGGTTCTCCAACTGGATGCCCTCGAAGGTCACCGCCGGCAGCGCCAGGCTGCCGCCGACCTTGCCGGTGCGGTTGATGGAGCCCAGCCAGAGCGAGGGCGAGGTGCCGTCGCCCGGGTCGCGGAACTGGTAGCCCAACGCCCAGGTGTTCACGTCCCGCCCCGACACCCGGGTGGTCACGCTCGCCAGCCGCTTGCGGGTCCAGAAGGTCGGGGCGTACTTGTCGGTGCAGGTCGCTCCGGAATCGCAGTTCTGGTCGTACGGCACGTCCGGCCAGTTCTTCGCGGTGGTCGCGGTGATCGTCCCGGTGCCGCAGGTCGCCCCGTCGGCGCACCGCTCCGCCACGCTGAAGACCACCTGCATCGGGGCCGTCGCCGAGTAGATGGTGTCCGACCGCTGCCCGTAGTCGATCCAGCTCAGGTAGCCGCTGCGGACGTACGCCGTGCCGGCCGTCGCGGTCAGGTTACGGCCATAGTAGTTCCACTCCTTCGTGTACCAGTACGACATCGCGTTGCCGTTCGGGTCCACGACGTAGTCCAGGTTCCACCGCCACGCCTGGTCGCAGTACGACGCTGCGAAGGTGCTGGCGTGGCACGGCTCACCGGCGTCGTCGCCGAACACCGGCACCGTCCACACCGACTGCGTCACGGCACCGTTGGAGGTCCATCCCGGCAACCGGTGCAGCCCGTAGAAGTACTGGGTGCCGTCGCGGGCCGTGATCTTCCAGTACTCCCCGTTGTTGTCCCAGTTCGTGGCGCCGGTCAGATGCTCCACCCGGGAGCCGTCGTCGTTGCGCAGATGCCACGCGCCGGCGGTGTCGTCCTTCACCAACTCCACCGTGCGACCGCCCATCGAGAGAAAGGCGTTGTCGGTCTGCCAGCACAGGTCGTACGGCTTCGGGGTGAACGACACGTCGTCCGAGCACGACCCGTACCGCCGCTCGATGAAACCCTCGCTGAGGTCCCAACCCTCACCGACCCAGGAGGACTGGTTGTTGGCCGACACGGTGCGCCCGTCCACGCTGCTCGACGAGTATCCCAGGGTCAGGTCGGGCTCCGGGCCGCCGAACGCGGGCACCTCCTCCAGGGGATACGACCAGGCGAAGTCGCCGGCCGAGCCGCCCGCCTCCCAGGACGACGACGCCGACAGGGAGCTCGCCTTGTAGTCCCCCGCGCTACCGGACGCGGTGGCGGTGGCCGCCAGCACGGTCGCGGTGGTGCCCACCGAGACGTCGGCGGTCAGCCGCCCGGAGCGGGCGTCGTTGCGGGTCGGCAGGACGGTGGCTGCGCGGCAGTCCGGGCGCTCCGGGGTGGTCAGCACACACGCCGGGAGCCTCACCAGACGCAGCCGCGATCCCCAGTCGCCGCCGTACGCGTCGCGGAACCCGGAGTAGTCCACCTCCATCGAGACGCTGGACGAGCCGGCCGCCGCCACCCCAGTCGTGCCGGTGGCGGCCACCGTGAGCAGCAGGCCGCGCAGGTCGGCCCGGCGCGCGGCATCCTGGCCGAGCACCGCCACCCGCAGGCCGTTCGGCCGCGCGGTGTCGGCCGCGCCGACCCGCACCGGCAGGGTGCCCGCGGGGACCCGGCGCGTCCGGGCCGACGGGGGCAGGCCGCCGGCCAACGCGTCCTTGCGGTCCGCGGTGGACAGCCCGGACAGGTTCGCCGGCAGCGCCACCTCGGCGACGCCGGGGGCCGGCCAGGACGCCGCGGGCGCGAACCGCCGCGCCGCGGTGGACGACCGCGCCGGTGATGGTGGTACGAAGTCCCGGCCGGGCACCGACCGTTCCCGGGCCACGTCGGGCTTCCAGCGCAGTGGTGCCGCCTCGGCGGGTTTCGCCGGAACCGCCAGGGCTCCCGCCGCCAGCACGGACGCGAGCGTCCCGGCTAGCACCCCCGCCAGTCGTCGGGTCCCCGGGCGCATCCGTCGCCGGCGCGCACGGCTTGTCACGATCGTTCTCATCGCCGCTTCCCTCCCGTGTCGTGCGACCGGCCGTCTCACCCAGCCTGCGCGGTGTACAGATCCCAGATGGCCTGGTCGCCCAGCGGCCCCGCGTACGTCCGGGCGTCGTCCACCGCACCGGTGAGGTACTGGTAGAACGTCACGCCGGCCCGTCCTCGGCCGATCCGCACCGCGCCGCCGGCCTGCCAGGTGCCCGCGAAGTACGTTTCGGCGACGAACTGGCCGTCGACGTAGAGCCGCAGCGCGTGGGCCTTGGCGTCGTACACCCCGGCGAGGAACGTCCAGGTGCCGACGATTGGGGTGTCGAACTGGTCCACCGCCTCGCTCAACTCGGCAGAGGCCGAATCACCCGTCGGGGTCCGGATCGACCAGCGGTACGACGCCGTCAGGGCGTCCCAGGACCAGCCGAGGTTGACGCCCCCGACGTTGCCGCCGTCCTGGCTGAGCGCGATGCCGTTCTTGGTCAACGCGTCCGGCCGGACCCAGGCGGTCACGGTGTAGCTGCCGTCGGTCCGGATCGCCGGGCTGGTGGTGCTCAGCACTCCGTCGGCCAGCTGGACCGCGTTTCCGTTGACCCCGGCGATCCGGGTCACGCCGGTCGACGACCAGGTGGCCGGGTGCCCGCCGACGGAGTCCGCGGCGGTCGTGCCGGAGGTCTCGTCCAGCTTCCACCGCCCGGCCAGGTGCGGCACCTGCTGGATCTCACCGGGCATCAGCATCCGGTCGTAGAACCGCACGGTGTCGAAGTCCCCGGGCCAGTAGTCGGTGTAGTTGCCCTTCCACTTCGACCGGCCCAGTTGCACCGGCCCGGTGCTGTTCCACGCCAGGCTGTACGTCGCCGTGCCCTCCAGCACGCCGTTGACGTACAGCCGGAGCTGCTGGGCGGGGGCGTCGTACGCCCCGATCAGGTGATACCACTGGCCCGCGACCGGCGTCGTGGTCGACACCGCCTGGTACGTCGAGACGGTGTCGCTGTCCGCGCTCATCCGCTTGAATTCCCAGCGCTGGTATGTCGAGGAGTAGTAGAGCAGGAACGCCGCGCCCCGGTTGCCGGGTTGGGAGATGATCGCCCCGTTCTTGGTGGTCCGGTCCAGCCGGGCCCAGGCGCTGACCGAGAACGACGTGGTGGTGTCCGGGACCAGGTCGGTCGTGCTGGCGTACCCGGTGGAGCCGTCGAGGTTCAGCGCGCCCCCGGTGACGCCCTCGGTCCAGGAGGCGCCGCCGGCGAGGGTGGCGTCGTGCCCACCGCCCGAGACGTCCGCCGCGACGGTGCCGTCACCGGTGTAGTCCAGCGGCCAGTCGGCGATCGGCCCGGAGGGCTCGGTGGCGTAGAAGACCACGCTGGCGACGTCGGACCGGTTCCCCGCCTTGTCCACCGCGCGGACGTGCATCCAGTTGACGAACCGGTCGGGTACGACCGTGACGTCGACCGGCGTGGTCGATCCGGACGGCGTCGCCTTCTTGTCCAGCGCGGTGGCGTCCCCGCTTACCGTGTACTCGTAGTACGACACGTCGGTCCCGCCGTTGGGCCCGAGGGTGACGGTCAGCCCGGTACCCATGACGGCGTTGGACGCGCCGTTGTCGGGGAACCCGCTGGAGGTGACGGTCGGGATCGGCGGGCGGGTGGTGTCCACCTGGAACTCGCAGAACTTGCTCCACGCGCTGGCGTCGACCCCGTCCTCGGCCCGGACCCGCCACTTCGCGATCGAGCCGTTGCTGAACGCGCCGCTGGGCACGGTCACGGCCACCACCGTCGGCGTCTTGCCGGCCACCGTCGCCGACGTGTAGCTGCCGACCGGTGCCGTGCCGCTCGCGTTCCACCACTCGAAGTGCGCCTTGACCGCGTTGTCCGCGTCGCTGACCGTGGCCCGCAGCGTCGGCGTCGCGGTGCCCAGCACCAGCCGGCCGGAGCCGGTGGTGCAGAGCGACGAGTTGTCGGTGGTCAGGTTGGTCGGCGCGTTCGGGACCGTGTTGTAGCTGATGGTGAAGGTCGGGTTGTTCCGGAACTTCTTCCACGACAGGGTGTCCTTGTTGGACTCGGCCGTCGACGACGCCCGCAGGCCCTCGGTGATGTGGCTCCAGCTGTTCTTGGCCGCCTTCTGCACGTGCGCGGTGACGTTGAACTCGACGCCGCCGGCCGGGCAGCTCGACGAGTAGCCCTTCGCCAGGCTCTTTTTGTCCAGGAGGGTGATCCAGCTCGGCTGGTTGTTCCAGGTCGTCGACGACGAGATCCCCCCGGTCTCCCACGCCTGCACCTCGCGCGCGGTGCAGGACCGCGACCACGTCTCGTACGTCTGCAGCGTCGCCTTCAGCACGTGCTTGCCCTTCACCCCGGAGGTGTCGATCCGGAAGAACGAGCGCGTCTTCTTGTTGTCCGTGGCGTCGTAGCCGACCCGGGCCACGTTCTCCGAGGAGCCGAGGTTGGCGCCGTTGTAGAAGGAGGTAGTCGAGTAGTTGCTCCACACCTGGGTCCAGGCCAGCCGGCTGCCCGACCAGGACGGGTCCAGGTAGACCGGATACCGGGTGTCGGGACTGGCCAGCAGGTCACGGTCCGGCACCAGGGTCAGCGCGTCGGCGGTGAGCGCCACCCCCATCGACCGGACCCGGCCGCCGGGCACCTCGGCCGCACTCGGGCGAGACTGTCCCGGCTCCGCCGCGGCGGTCACCTCTCCGGAGGAGTCCCACATGTACGCCGCCGGGGCCCGGAACACCACCTGCCCCGCCGCGTCGACTGCCGCCAGGCTGCCGCCTTCTCCGGTCCGGACCGACAGGCCGGAAGCATTCACCGGAAGCCGCAGCCGGCGCAGGGCCGGATTCGCCGCCGCCTGCGCGGACCGGACGACCAGCAGTTGGGAGAAGCTCTCGACGTCCGCCCGCAGCAGCAGGTCGACGCCGGGCAGCACCTCGCGGTAGGTGGCGGTGTCGCCGGCGAGGACGGGCGCCGGCAGCCGGCCCGGCCAGGCCAGCGCCAGTTCGTTCCCGTCGCGGCGCAGCCGCACCATCGGCCCGTGGCCGCCGCCCGAGAACGTCATGTCCAGCGTCGTCGCGGCCGGCGCCACCGTGCCGTCCGCGCGGGCGTGCAGGCTGGTGTCCACCGGCACCCAGTCGGCGCCGCGCCGCACCCGCTCCGGGACTACGGTCTGCCGCATGGTGAAGGTGCCGTTCGGATTCGCGAAGACCTGGGTGGTCTCGGTCCGCAGCGCGGTCGCCTCGACCTGCTGGTGCGTGGCGACGGCGACGGCGCGGGCGGCCTCCTCGCCGAGCGCGGACGGCCCGGGCGGGGCGGCCGGCGCGGCAGCAGGCGCGGTCAGTAGGCCGCCCACGACGGCGAGCACCGCGGCAAGGGCGGTACGGCGTGGACGGCGGGTCACGGAGGCTAACAGGTTCCCGGCAGACATCGACGCCCCTCCCAGGCTTTTCCAAGGTTCCTGGAGGGTCATGCACCGGCCTATCACCGGACTACTCGCCGGCTATCGCCGTGACATCGTTTCCGTGCCGGGTGCCGCTGCCGCGGGC
The DNA here is from genome assembly GCF_047200535.1 of Micromonospora mangrovicola. NCBI lineage: Bacteria > Bacillati > Actinomycetota > Actinomycetes > Micromonosporales > Micromonosporaceae > Micromonospora > Micromonospora mangrovicola. The sequence continues at coordinate 127,012 of NZ_JBJZOG010000005.1, forward strand.
AGCCACGTCAGCCGCGCTGGTGCCGGATCCGTACCGCGTCGGCGATGACGTACCCGTCGGCGTCGGCGGACAGCTCGGCGTGGCCGTGCCGGCGAGCGCGACGCCTCAGGTCAGCGCCCAAGCCGGCGTGCTGGAACCCGGGACGGCGATACGACAGCTGGCTCAGCCCGCCTCCCGCTCGGTGATCAGGTTCCGCGCCCGGGCGTAGCGTGCGCGGATGGCGGGGACGAGCTGCCCGACGTACTCCTCGGGCTCGCCGAGCGTCCACGGTGGTGGCTCCGCGCCGCCAAGGGCGATCCACGCGGCCTGGCGGGCGGCGCCGTCGGCGACGTACTCCCCGGGCGGCGGCACGACCACGGGCCGGCCGAAGACCTGCGGGGCGATCCGCCGCACGGCCGCCGAGCGGGCCCCGCCGCCGACCAGGATGATCCGGCGGGCGGTGGCGCCCTGCGCGGTCAGCGCGTCGAGCCCGTCGGCGAGCGCGCAGAGCATCCCCTCGACGGCGGCCCGGGCCAGGTGGGCCGGGGTCGAGGTGCCGAGGGTGAGCCCGTGCAGCGCGCCGGTCGCGGTGGGCCGGTCGGGGGTCCGCTCCCCCTCCAGGTACGGCACCATGACCAGGCCGTCGGCGCCGGGCGGGGCGGCCAGCGCCAGCTCGCTCAGCTCGTCGAGGTCGACCCGCAGCAGGGTCGCGGCGGCGTCCAGCACCCGGGCGGCGTTGAGCGTGCAGACCAGCGGCAGGAACCGCCCGGTGGCGTCGGCGAAGCCGGCCACCGCGCCGGTCGGGTCGGCGGCGGGCGCGTCGGCGACCGCGAAGACCGTGCCGGAGGTGCCGATCGAGACGACCACGTCGCCCGGGCCGGCCCCGACGCCCAGCGCCGCGGCGGCGTTGTCCCCGGTGCCGGGGCCGAGCAAAATGGTCCCGGCTCCCGGCACCGCTGCCGGGTCGAGCTGCCCGGCAACCTCGGACGGGCCGAGCACGACCGGCACCCGGACCTGGCGTCCGAGCGCCTGTTCCAGCAGGTCGAGGCGGTACGCGCCGGTTCGCGGTGACCAGTAGCCGGTGCCGCTGGCGTCGCCCCGGTCGGTGCGCAGCGCGTCCAGGCCGGGGGCCCCGGCGAGCCGCCAGGTGAGCCAGTCGTGCGGCAGGCAGACCGCCGCGACCCGCTCGGCGTTCGCCGGCTCGTGCCGGGCCAGCCAGCGCAGCTTGGTGGCGGTGAAGCTGGCCACCGGCACCAGGCCGACGCCGTCGGCCCACCACTGCCGGCCGGCCTCGCCGCCACCGGCCTCGGCGATCAGGTCCTGTGCGGCGTCGGCGGAGCGGGTGTCGTTCCACAGCAGCGCCGGGCGGACGACGTCTCCGGCCGCGTCCAGGCAGACCATCCCGTGCTGCTGGCCGGCGACCGAGACGGCGACGACGTCGGCCAGGCCGCCGGCCTCCGCGACGGCCGCCTGCACGGCCTCCCACCAGGCGTGCGGGTCGACCTCGGTGCCCTCCGGGTGCGGCGCGCGGCCCTGGCGGACCAGCGCGCCGGTCTCCGCGTCCCGGACGACCACCTTGCAGGACTGGGTGGACGAGTCGATCCCGGCGACGAGCGGCATCGCGACCCGCCTCAGCGCGCGCCGAGCAGGTGCTCGACGGCGAGCTGGTTGAGCCGGACGAAGCCGAAGCCCTTCGCCCCGGCCGCGTCCGGGTCGAACTCCTCGAACGCGGTGCGGTCGGCGAGCAGCTCGGCGTAGCCCTCACCGGTGCTCAGGGTGGGGGTGGCCAGGTCGGTGACCTTGCTGGCGGCGAGCGCCTCGGCCACCTCAGGGTCGGCGCGGAACGCCGCGGCCCGCTCCTTGAGCAGCAGGTACGTGCGCATGTTCGCCTCCGCCGACGCCCACACCCCGGTCATGTCCTCGGTACGCGAGGGCTTGTAGTCGAAGTGCCGCGGCCCGTCGTACGCGGGACCGCCGTTCGGGCCACCGTTCTCCAGCAGGTCGACCAGGGCGAACGCGTTGAGCAGGTCGCCGTGGCCGAAGACCAGGTCCTGGTCGTACTTGATCCCGCGCTGCCCGTTGAGGTCGATGTGGAACAGCTTGCCCTGCCAGAGCGCCTGGGCGATGCCGTGCGCGAAGTTCAGCCCGGCCATCTGCTCGTGGCCGACCTCCGGGTTCAGGCCGACCAGCTCGGGGCGGGCCAGGGTGGAGATGAAGGCAAGGGCGTGCCCGACGGTGGGGAGCAGGATGTCGCCACGCGGCTCGTTCGGCTTCGGCTCGAGGGCGAAGCGCAGGTCGTAACCGCGGTCGACGACGTACTGGCAGAGCAGGTCGACGGCCTCCCGGTAGCGGTCCAGCGCGGAGCGGACGTCCTTGGCCAGGTCGTACTCGGCGCCCTCCCGGCCGCCCCACATCACGAAGGTGCGGGCGCCCAGCTCGGCGGCGAGGTCGACGTTGCGCAGCACCTTGCGCAGCGCGTACCGACGGATGTCCCGGTCGTTGCTGGTGAACCCGCCGTCCTTGAACACCGGGTGGGTGAAGAGGTTGGTGGTGACCATCGGCACGACCAGGCCGGTCTCGTCGAGGGCCTTGCGGAACCGGGCCAGCTGGGCGTCGCGGGTGGCGGCGTCAGCGCCGAAGGGGACCAGGTCGTCGTCGTGGAAGGTGATCCCGTACGCGCCGAGTTCGGCGAGCCGGTGGACGGCCTCCACCGGGTCCAGCTCGGGGCGGGTGGCGTCGCCGAACGGGTCACGGGCCGGCCAGCCCACCGTCCAGAGACCGAAGGAGAACTTGTCGTCGGGGGTGGGACGGGGAGCCATGGCAGACCTCCAGGTGGTGGTGTCGTCCACAATTTGTTCAACGGTTGAATTAAATGGCCCCGATGTGGCAGTGTCAAGTGGTGACCAGCACCAGCACCGGGGCGGTCCGGCAGGGCAGCCTCCGCGAGCTCAACCTGGCGGTGGTGCTCCGGCGGATCGCCGCCGCCGACCGACCGCCCTCCCGCGCCGAAATCGCCGCCGCGACCGGGCTGACCCGGGCCACCGTGTCCGCCGTCGTCGACGACCTGATCGGTGGCCGGCTGGTTGTCGAGGCGGAGCCCGCGCCGCGCAACGGGGCCGGGCGGCCGGCGCGCGGGCTGGTGCTGGCCGCCGACGGACCGGCCGGGCTCGGGCTGGAGGTCAACGTCGACTACCTGGCCGCCTGCGTGGTCGACCTGACCGGCGCGGTCCGCCAGCACCTGGTGCGCCGGGCCGACCTCCGCCCGGTCTCCCCCGCTGACACCCTGGACCGGCTCGCCGCACTCGCCGCCGAGGCCCGGGCCGCGGCGGTACGCGAGGGGCTGACCCTGGCCGGCGCGGCGCTCGCGGTGCCCGGCCTGGTCGGCGAGGGCGGCCTGGTGCGCCTGGCGCCGAACCTCGGCTGGCGGGACGTGGACGTCCCCGGGCTGCTCGCCGGGCACCCGCTCGCCGAGCCGGTGGACGGCATCCCGCCGCTGGTCGTGGACAACGAGGCGAACCTCGCCGCACTCGGCGAGCTGCACGCCGGCCCGCCCGGTTCGGGCAGCTTCCTGCATGTCTCCGGGGAGATCGGCATCGGTGCCGGGATCGTGCTCGACGGGACGCTGTACCGGGGCGCGCGGGGCTGGAGCGGCGAGATCGGTCACATCCCGGTCGACCCGCGGGGCCGCCCCTGCCGCTGCGGCGGGCAGGGCTGCCTGGAGCGGTACGCGGGCCAGGAGGCCATCCTGGCCGCCGCCGGACTGGCCGGCGCGGAGTTGCCCGCGGACACCGCCCCGACCCGGTTGGCCAACCTCGCCGAGGCCGGCGACCCGGCCACCCTGACCGCCCTGACCGACGCCGGCACCGCCCTCGGGGTGGCCGTGGCGGGCGTGGTGAACCTGCTGGATCTGGACACCGTGGTGCTCGGCGGCGGATACGCCCCGCTCGCCCGGTGGCTGTCCCCGCCGGTGGTGGCGGAGGTCTCCCGTCGGGTGCTCACCGCCGCGTGGTCGCCGGTCACGGTCCGCCCGGCGGCGCTCGGCGCGCAGTCCGCGGCGGTCGGCGGGGCGGCCTCGGTGGTCCGCCGGATCGTCGAGCGTCCGGTCGGCTGGCTGGCCCGCACCGGCTGATCCGGCGTCTCTCGAAGGGCGAGCACCTACCCCGGCTCGGTACGCTTGCCAGAAGGCAATCGACCCGCGACCGAGGAGTACACCGACACCATGCGCACAGGTCGACCGGCTGGGGCACCCGGCGAGCAGCGGTGACGACCGCCCGACGAGGTGGTCTCACCGGGCCGGTGAGCGGCGGCGGCCAGACCTCCCGAGCCCGGGTGCGGCGCACCGCCGACACCGCGCTGCCGGCCGACACGCACCTCGCCCGTGAACTCCTGGACGGGCTCGCCGAGGCGGTCGTGACCACCGACCGGGCCGGCATGGTGACCCTGGCCAATACGATGGCCGCGGAACTGCTCCCCGAACTCCGCCCCGGCGCGGACCTGGCCCGCTGCGCGGTGCCCGCGCTGGCCCGCGCGGTCCAGGAGGGCACCGAGACCTTTGACGCCGAGCATCACGGCCGGCGGCTGCGCGGCGTGCGACGTGGCCTGGCCGGTGGTCGCCACGCCTGGTACGTACGGGACGTCAGCGAGGAGCGGGAGCGCGCCGACGCCCTGCTGGCCGAGCGCTCCCGGACCGCCTTCCTGGCCCAGGCCGGCAGCCGGCTCGGGCTCTCCCTGCACCGCGACCAGACGCTGCGGGCCGCCGTCACCCTGCCGGTGCCCTACCTCGCCGACGTCGCGGTGCTCGTGCACCGCCCGCCGCCCTCGACGGAGGACGAGCCGCGCTGGATCCGGTACGCCGAGGGCGACCCGGGCCCGGCCACCGGCATCGGCGACTGGGGGACGCTGGAATCCGTTCCCGGGCTGATCGAGGCGCTCGAGGGAAAGGCCACCGAGCCCAGCCCGCGGCTGAACGCGGAACTGGCCGAGCTGGCCGACGTGCTGCCCGAGGGCTTCGGCCGGCCGGGCACGCTGTTGATCAGCCCGATGCTCAGCGCCGGCGGGCTGGCCGGCGCACTGGTGCTGGTCCGCCGGGCTGACCGGGCCGGCTTCGACCAGCGGGAGATCGAGCTGGCCCGGGAGTTCGCCGCCCGGGCGGGCGCGGCGCTGGCCGCCGCCGAGCTGTACGGCGAGCAGGCCCACCTGGCCCGCGTCCTGCAGAACAGCCTCCTCCCGCCGGATCTCCCTTCGGTCGACGGCATGACGCTGGCCGGCGGCTACCGCGCGGCCGGGGACAGCCTGCGCATCGGTGGTGACTTCTACGACCTCTTCCCGACCGGCGCGGGCGCGCTCTTCGCCCTCGGCGACGTCTGCGGCAAGGGCGTCGGAGCGGCCGTGCTGACCGGCCGGGTACGCCAGTCGCTGCAGACCCTGCGCCTGGTCGAGCAGCGCCCGCTGGAGCTGATGAGGCTGCTCAACCGGGCGCTGGTCGACGCGCCGGACGCCGCCCGGCGGGCCCAGTTCACCACCCTGCTGCTGGGCACCCTCACCCGTGAGCCGGACGGTGGACTGCTGGCCCGGATGGCCGGCGGCGGGCACCCGGCACCGCTGGTCGTCCGGGCCGACGGCACCGTCGAGCAGGTCAGGATGGGCGGCATGCCGGTGGGCGCGCTGGCCGCCGCCCGCTTCGTCGAGGCCGAGGTGCGGCTGTACCGGGGGGACCTGCTCCTCGCGTACACCGACGGGGTGACCGGTGCCCGGGGTGGCCCGAGCGAGCTGGAGATGTTCGGCGCGGCACGGCTACGGCAGGCGCTCGCCTCCGGTGCCGGCCTGCCACCGGCCGCGCTGGTGGACCGGCTGCTCCAACGGGTCGACGAGTGGCTGGACGGGCAGGTGCACGACGACATCGCCATGCTCGTGGTGACGCCCGCGTGACGGCCTCGTCCGGGATCGGGCCGGACACAGTCGCGGCGTACCCCGACCGGCTGGACCGCGCCGACCCGGCCGGCGCCGTACGGCTGGCCACCGGGCTGCTGGACGGCGGCTGCCCGCGTGGGCGCACACCGGTCCCTCGCCGCCGTGCGCGCCCCGGCCGACCACCTGCGGGCGGCCCGCGCCACGGTCCCCGCCGGCTGAGTTCAGGCGGTACGGGCGGCCGGCGGCTCCCCGGCTGCCGGCTCCCCGGCCTCCGCCCGGTCCGCGAGCGATTCGCCGGACGGCTGCAGCCCCGCCCAGCCCTCGGTGGCGGCGGCCTCACCCTGGCGCGCCACCTCGTCGAACTCGCGCATCCCGCGCAGCAGCGCCGCGCGCCCCTCCGGAGTCATCCCGGTCAGGATCTGGTCCAGCCGGTACCGCCGCTCGGCACGCAGTTCGGCCAGCAGCCGGTTCGCCGCCGGGGTGAGGTGCAGGGAGATCTCCCGCCGGTCGTACCGGCCCGGCTCCCGTTCCAGCATCCCCGCGGCCACCAGCCGGTCGCAGAGCCGGCTGGCGGAGGAGAGCAGCATGTCGGTCAGCGTGGCGAGGCGGCGAAGGTTGATCCCGTCATACTGTTCGACGACCATGACCGCACGTAACTGGGCGCCGGAGAGTCGGCTCGTCGTCCGCTCCCTGGCCGCCTCCCAGACGGCCAGCAGGGTACCCGCCGCCTCGTCCAGCGCGGCGGCCATACTCGCTTCAGGTCCGTGGGGACCGAGTTGTTCGGCCATGGTGCGCCCGAGACTACCCGGCGTGCCGGGGCGACGACCTGTGCAAAGGAGCAAAGATGAGCGGACCGGAGGATCGGGCGCGCCGGACCCTCACCGAGGCACCGGCGGACCTGCTGCTCGACCGGCTCGGCGTCGACCTGGAGCAGTCGTACGGGATCACCCACACCGAGCTCTACCAGGTCGACTACCGGTTGTCCGGGCTGCTGCCGCTGGGTGACGGCGAGCCGATCACCGCTCCGGGCCATCCCGCCTGGCGCTGTTTCGACCATCAGGAGCCGGTCGTCGCCGACGGCGCCGGCTGGTTCCCGGTCGGCATGCGCGGGGAGCGGCGCGGGGTGCTCCGGGTCTCGCCCGTGCCGGCCGACCCGGACGCGCTCCGGGAGCTGGACACGATCTCCACGGTGCTCGGCCACGAGCTGTCCGCCGTGATGGCCAGCACCGACATCTACCTGACCGCCCGGCGTACCCGCCGGTTGACGCTGGCCGCCGAGATGCAGTGGGAGCTGCTGCCCGGCCGCAGCCGGATCCGCCCGTCGTTCAGCCTCGCCGGCCAGCTGGAGCCGGCGTACGCGGTGCGCGGCGACAGCTTCGACTGGTCCGACGACGGCCACCGGCTCTGGCTGTCGGTGGTCAACGGTTCGGGCGAGGGGGTGGCCGCGTCCATGCTCACCTCGCTGGCCACCCATGCGCTGCGCAACGCCCGCCGCGCCGAACTGGGACTGGCCGACCAGGCCGCCCTGGCCGACCAGGCGATCTACGCGCTGCACCGGGGCGGGCAGCACCTCTCGGCGCTGCTGCTGGAGCTGGACCTGGCGACCGGCACGATGACCGTGGTCGACGCCGGCTCGCCCCGCCTGGTACGGCTGCGCGACGGTGAGGTGAGCGAGCAGGTCCTGGAGAAGCAGTTCCCGCTCGGCATGTTCGAGGGCACGGACTACCGGGAGCAGCAGTTCCAGCTGCGGCCCGGGGACCGGCTCTTCGTGGTCAGCGACGGGGTCGTCGACGCGACCGCGAAGCGAATCCGGTACGGCGAGACCGCGCTGGACCGCTTCCTGCGGCGCACCGGGCCGATGGAGCCGCTGGACGCGGTCCGCTCGCTGATCGGTGACCTGCGGGCCTTCGTCGCCGGGGACCTGGTCGACGACGCCGTGGTGGTCTGCCTGGACTGGTTGGGCCCGCAAAACTGACCAACCCCGACCGTGGTGCTCAGTACGCGCCGCGGCTGCGGACCACCGCGCCGAACGTCTTCCAGAGGATGGTCAGGTCGGCGGCGAGCGACCAGTTCTCGACGTAGTACAGGTCGAGCCGGATGCCGTCCTCCCAGCTCAGGTCGGACCGGCCGCTGACCTGCCAGAGGCCGGTCATGCCGGGCTTGACCAGGAGCCGACGGGCCACGTCGCCGTCGTACCGGGCCACCTCGGTGGGCAGTGGCGGGCGGGGACCGACCAGGCTCATCTGGCCGAGCAGCACGTTGACCAGCTGGGGCAGTTCGTCGAGGGACCACTTGCGCAGCAGCCGGCCGACCCGGGTGACCCGGGGATCGTCGCGCATCTTGAACATCAGGCCGTCGGTCTGGTTGCGCGCGGCCAGGTCGGCCAGCAGGGCGTCGGCGTTGACCACCATGGTGCGGAACTTGAAGACGCAGAACTCCCGGCCGCCCTGCCCGACCCGGACCTGCCGGAACAGCACCGGCCCCCGGCTGTCCAGCTTGATGGCGAGCGCGAGGACCGCCAGGACCGGCAGCAGCAGGAGCAACGCCACCAGCGCGATCGACCGGTCGACAAGCCCCTTGACCAGCTTCCGGCCGCCCCGGAACTCGGGCGCCTCGACATGGATCAGCGGCAGCCCGGCGACCGGGCGGGTGTGGATGCGCGGGCCGGCGACGTCGGTCAACGCGGGGGCCACGACAAGGTTGACGCCGGTGCCCTCCAGCTGCCAGCCGAGCCGGCGCAGCCGGGTCGCGGTCAGCTCGCCGGAGGCGGTGACCGCCACGGTGTCCGCACCGATCGCGGTGGCCGCCTCGGGGATACCGCGGAACGAGCCGACCACCGGTACGTCGTCCAGCCGCTGCGGCACCGGGGCGAGCAGCGCGTCCGGGATGCAGGCGCCGACCACCTGGTAGCCGGCGTACGGCTCGCGGCGCAGGGTGTGCACCAGCTCCAGCACGTGCGCGGTGTCGCCCACCACGAGCACCTTGCGCGACCAGCCGCCGCCCCGGCAGCGCGCCTGGTGCAGTTGCTTGCGCGCGGCGAACCGGGCCAGCTCCAGGCCGATGGTGCCCACCCCGAAGGAGATGGCCAGGAAGCCCCGGGAGACCTCCACGTCGACGATGTAGCCCACGATGGCGGTGCCCCCGGCCAGCCGCAGGCTCGCCGAGCTGACCCGCCGGTACTCGTCGGCGCCGTAGCCGAGCACGCGGTCGTCGTAACACCGCATCGCCCGCAGCGAGACCAGCCAGACCAGCAGCAGGCCGGGCGCGACCACCGGGTACGGGATCGCCGAGCCGACCGCCTCCTGCTCGCCGAAGCGGCCGACGTAACCCAGCAGGATGGCCGCCGCCAGCACGGTCGTGTCCAGCACCGTGAGGGCGCGGACGTAGGTCCGCTCCGCGGCCCGCGTCGCCGGGCCCGGACGACGGTCCCTCGGCCCCGCTGCCGCTGGGGCGGGGGTCAACAGCGTCGCCGACGTCACCGGCCCTCCCCACGTCACACCGGACGGCCCCGCACCGCACGGCCCCGCTGGCGAGCCGGCGACTCAGAGCACCCGGACATCTTGCCTCGGTAATTGTGGACACCGATTGCTTCGGACGTATTGCCGTCAGTTTTCCCGCGCCCGGACGGCCCGGATAGCATTCCGCCGTACCGGATTTCCCGATACGGCGGAATTCTTACGCTGACTGTCGACTCAGCGAGGGGCTGGCGGCCGCAGGGCGATCGCCTGGAGGAAGATCTCGCCGATCTTGGTCGGGTCGATGGTTACGAAGGTCCGTCCGCCGGTGACCTCGGTGATCGGGTCGAGTTCCGCCTTGCTGACGTCCTTCCCGATGCCGATGATGATCACCTGCACCGGCTGCTCCGGGTCGCGGAGCTTCTTGAGCTGCTCGATGAGCTTCTTCTGGCTGATGCCGTTGTCGTCGTCGTTCTCGCCGTCGGTGAAGAGCACCACCGAGTTGACCTTGCCCGGCTCCCAGTCCTGCTGGACCTCCTTGTAGGCGGCCAGCAGCGTGTCGTAGAGGCCGGTGTTGCCGCGCGACGGCGTGACTGACGCCAGGCCCTGCTGCAACGCACGCCGGTTGCTGGACAGCGGCTTGATCGGCACGATCTCGCGGTAGTCCTGCGAGCCCTGGAGATTGGTGGAGAAGGTCCAGAGACCGATCGACCAGGAGTCGTCGAAGAGCGACAGGCCCTGGCTGGCGGCAGCCACGGTGACCTGCTCCCGGCTGGCGCCGTTGGCGGTGGCCACCGGCGACTTCATCGAGCCGGAGACATCGATGACGCTGAGCATACGGCCGGACTGGGTGGCCACCGCCCAGGTGCTGGTGGCCTTCTGGATCTGGATCGGGTCCAGGTCGGCCGCGCCGCCCTGGCCGGTGGGCGGGACGGCGGTGCCGCCGTTGGCCGGGCTCGGCGCGCCCTGCGGCGCCTTGAACCCCTGGCCCCAGTTGCCGTCCGGCGCGCGCAGCGACTGTGCGGCCAGGCGATTCTTGAAGCCGGGAGTGGTCAGCACCTCGAAGAGCACCTTCGCGGCCGACGCCTTGGCCGGCTCGATGCCGGGCAGCACCGCGAACGGATAGTCCAGCGGCATCGGCGACGGCTCGAGGTAGAGCGCGGCCAGCGGAATCGGCGGCTCGGTGCTGTTGTAGGCGATCACGTCCTCCTCGGACAGCGCCGCCGCACCCAACCCGTTGGCGATCGCCGTCGGGTCCTTCGAGCGCGGGAAGCGGGCGAGGAGGTCCTGCCGCAGGGACGAGCGGTTGGTCGCCAGCGCCCGCAGCGCGCCGATCATGGCCTCCTGCGCGTCCGGGGAGCCCGAGTTGCCGGTCGAGCTGGCGGCGGTGGTCAGCGAGAGCAGCCCGGACAGGCCGGCCGCGTCCTGGGTCGGCTCCACGATGCCGGCGTGCAGCCCCCTGTCACTGGTGACCTGCTTCAACAGGTCGGTCCAGGAGAGCTTCTTGTTCGGCCAGCCGAACCGGGTGGCCACCGGCTCGGGCACCGCGATCACCACCGGGCTGCGCGCGACCGAGGCCCCGTTGGCCGGGGCGAAGGCGGTGGCCCCGCCGGACTTGAGGCGCAGCAGCCAGCTGGACGAGTCCGGCACCCAGATGTCCGGCGTCACCGCGGTGCCGCTGGCCTGACCGACCCCGGCGAGGGTGGCGCCGTGCTTGCTCGCCACGGCGGCGGCCACGTCGACCGACTCCGAGCCCGTGACGTTGACCGCGATGCAGGTCCCGCCGACCGCCGCCCCGTCGGCGACCCACTGATCGGCCGCCCCCTTGATGGCGGGGGCGATCTCCGGAGCCGCCGCGAGCGTCAGCTGGATTTTCCCGGAGCAGGACGGCCCCGCCAGCTGCTGGTAACCGAACCAGGAGCCGGCTACGACGAGGACCAGGGCGGTGGCCGCCGCGGCGGCACCTGCCCCACGGAGGCTTGAACGCATGCGATGGCGGCCAGACACGGTGACCATCTTGCGTATCTCGTGGGGTTACTGCCACGTCCGTTCGGACGAAAGTTACGCAGGAGAAACAGTTGATCGCCAAAAAGTCACCTTGAGTGACTGATCAGTCATCGGACGTGACGCGGCTCCACTGGGGACAGCGCCCGAGCGCCTTGATCCGTTACGGCCGGACGCACGTCGGACTCGCCGCCGGCACCGGCTCGCCCACCGGCTCCGGCACCCCGGTGGCGGGATCCACCCGAAAGATCCTGATCATGTCGGCCCGCTCGTCGGCGACGTACAGGTGTTCACCCGCGAGGGCGAAGTGCCGGGGCCACTCCCCACCGGTGTCGACCTCGGTCACCAGCTCGGGGGTCTCGCCGGAGATCGCGAAGACGGCCACCGTACCCACCCCACGATTGGCGACGTAGAGATGACGCCCGCCCGGGCCGACGGTCACCTCGGAGGGCTGGACGTGCCCGGCCCGCCCGCTGGCATCCACCCGGACCCGCTGGTGCAGCGCGCCGTCCCCGGTCAACTGGTAGCCGGTTACCGTCCCGTCCAGCTCGCCGACCAGCCAGCAGCGCCGCCCGTCGGGGTGCCGGGCCAGGTGCCGGGGACCGGTGCCGGCCGGTGTCCGCACCCGTGGCGCCCGGGGCACCAGCCGCCCCGAGGCGTCGTCGAGGTCGTACCGGTAGACCGAGTCGGTGCCCAGGTCGACGGCGAGCAGCGGGCCGCCGTCCGGACCGGGCGAGACCATGTGGCAGTGCGCCTTCTCCTGCCGCTGCGGGTCGGCGCCGTGCCCCTCGTGCCGGACCAGGTCGCTGCGGTCCCCTGGCACGCCCTCGGCGTCGAGCGGGAAGACGGCCACGCTGCCGCCGCCGTAGTTCGCCACCATCAGGTGCCGCCCGTCCGGGACCACCGCCAGGTGGCAAGGCTCGGCCCCGCCGGTGTCGCGGACGCCCAGCGGCTCGAGGCCACCGTCCGGCGCCGTCCGGAACGCGCTGACCCGACCGTCGGCCCCCTCGTTGACCGCGTACAGCACGGGCAGCGCCGGGTGCCGGACCAGGAACGACGGGGACGGCGTGACCGCCACCGTGCCGAGGGGGGTCAACGCCCCCGTCGCCGGATCGCGGCGGGCGGCGGCGATGCCCTCGGCCCGCCCGCCCATCTCCGCCGTGTATCCGCCGATGTGGACGATCGTGTGCTGCCCGGTCATCGGTCCCACCTTCCGCCGCCACCTGCGTAGATCCAACCAGAGGCTTCCCCGGGAGCCGGGCGGTTAGCCTTCTTTTCCCGGACCGGTTTCGCACGACCGGCGCGCCTCGGGCGGGCGGGGCCGGATCAGCCCACCGGCACCGGCTCGCCGCGCTGCCGGGCGACGTGCTCGACCAGCGAGATCAACACCAACTTCCCGGACTGCCGGTCCCGGGCGTCGCAGAGCATGAGCGGCACCTGCTGGTCCAGGTCCAGCGCGGCACGAACCGCCTCCAGGCTGAACCGGCGGGCGTCGTCGAAGCAGTTGACCCCCACCACGAAGGGAATGCCGCGCTGCTCGAAGTAGTCGATCGAGGGAAAGCAGTCGGCCAGCCGCCGGGTGTCCGCGAGCACCACCGCGCCCAGGGCGCCGAAGGCCAGCTCGTCCCAGAGAAACCAGAACCGGTCCTGGCCCGGGGTGCCGAAGAGATAGACCTGAAGGTCGTCGTTGATGGTGATCCGGCCGAAGTCCATCGCCACCGTGGTGGTCGACTTCCCCTCCACCCCGGAGAGGTCGTCGGTGCCGACCCCGGCGTCGGTCAGCACCTCCTCGGTCTGCAGCGGCCGGACCTCGCTCAACGCGCTCACCAGCGTCGTCTTGCCGGCCCCGAATCCGCCGGCGATGAGGATCTTCAGGGCCAGCGGGAGCCGCGCGGCGGGCGCCGACCGGTCAAAGCGCACGGAGTCCACTGACCACCGCCTTGAGGATGTTGTCGTCGGGCAGATACGCGGCGGTCGGCGGCTGGTGCACCGCGACGAGCCCACGGGCGACGAGGTCGCCGAGCAGCACGCGGACCACGCCCACGGCGAGGTCCAGGTCGGCGGCGAGGTCGGCCACGGCGACCGGACGCCGGGCCAGGTCGACCAGGCGGCGGTGCTCGGGCTGGAGGCCCGGCTGGCCGGTCACGTCGGCCGCCGGCCCGGCCAGCACGAACGCCACCAGGTCGAAGCCCGCGACCGACGGTCGCACCCGACCCCCGGTGAGGGTGTACGGCCGCACGACCGGCCCGGCGTCACCGTCGAGCCACTCGTGCTGCGGGCCCGGCGACTCAGCCCGCATTACCGACCTCCGTCGCCGTCCGGGCGGGAGCGCTGAGATTCTCGCCGACCCGGATCACCAGCATCGCCATCTCGTACGCCACCAGACCGATGTCGGCGTCGGCGTCACTCGCCACCGCCAGGCAGGCCCCCTGCCCGGCGGCCGTCACAAAGAGGTACGCCGACTCCATCTCCACCACTGTCTGGCGGACCGCGCCGCCGTTCAGGTGGCGGGTGGCGCCCTTGGCCAGGCTGGAGAAGCCGGAGGCGAGGGCGCAGAGGTGCTCCGCGTCGTCCTGGCCCAGCTCGGCGGACGCACCGAGCAGCAGCCCGTCCGCCGACAGCACCACCGCCTCGCGGGCGGCCGGCACCCGCTCCACCAGGTCGTCGAGCAACCAGTCGAGATCGGCGTTCTGCCGCGTCGTGTGCACCACTAGGCGTCCTTCTCAGTCTCGGTCGGGGGTTCCGGAGCCGGAGCCGGCGCCGGCGCCGGCGGGGAGGGGTCGGCGGCGGTGCGGGCGCCGTCACGGCGGCCCTGGGCGGTGCCGGCCTGGAGCGCGGACATGGCCCGGCGCGCCTCCTCGGGCGAGCGCGGCGCGGCAGCGTCCGCGACGAGCGGCCGGGGGCGGTTGACCGGTCCCCGCCGACGGACCCGACGCGGCAGTCCGTCGCCGTCGGCAGGAGCCTCCACCGCGGAGGGCCGGCCGGCCGGCAGCGGCACCACGGCCGACTCAGGGCGGTCCCGACCGGGCCGGACGGCCCGCGGCCGCGGCACCGTGCTCAACCGGGTCACCTTCGCCATCCGCCGCTCGTCGGGCGACGTACCGGCGCCCGGGCCGGTCGAGACCAGCGCCGGCTCCTTGGTGATCAGGTCGGCCGGGATGAGCACCACGGCGGTGACCCCGGCCGGGGCGACCACCCGCAGCTCGACCCGGACACCGTGCCGGGCGGCGAGCCGGGCGACCACGAAGTGGCCCAGCCGGGCGCTGTCCGCCGGGTCGAACTCGGGAGACCGGGACAGCCTGCGGTTCGCCTCCGCCAGGGCCTGCGGCGACATGCCCAGCCCGTGGTCGGTGATCTCGATGGTGTACCCGCCGGGCACGGTTCGCCCGGTGATGTCCACCCGGCTGCCCGGCGGGGAGAAGGAGGTGGCGTTCTCGACCAGCTCGGCGAGCAGGTGGATGACGTCGCCGACGGCCCGGCCGAGCATCCCGGCCGGCTGCACGTCCCCCACGTCCACCCGGTCGTACGCCTCCACCTCGGAGATGGCACCGCGGATCACGTCGACGGCGGCGACCGGGTTGCGCCAGCCCCGGCCCGGAGCCGCGCCGGCGAGGATGACCAGATCCTCGGCGTGCCGCCGGAGCCGGGTGGCCAGGTGGTCGACCTGGAAGAGCCCGGCCAGCTCGTCCGGGTCCTCGGTCTGCCGCTCCAGCCGGTCCAGCAGGGCCAGCTGCCGGTGCACCAGGCCCTGGCTGCGCCGGGCGATGTTGAGGAAGACCTCGTTCAGCCCGCGCCGGAGGGTGACCTCATCGACGGCGGACTTGAGGGCGGTGCGGCGTACCTCGTTGAAGGCCCGCCCGACCTCGCCGATCTCGTCGCCGCCGTGGTCCAGCTCGGGCGCCTCCCGGGAGAGGTCCACCTCCTCACCGCGGCGCAGCCGGGCGACCACGTCGGGCAGCCGGTGCTCGGCCATGTCCAGCGCGGCGGTGCGGACGCCGGTGAGCCGGCGGGCCAGCGACCGGCCGACCCGCAGCGCGATCAGGACGCAGATGACGATGGCGAGCAGGCCGAGCACCCCCGCGGCGGCCAGCCGGACCAGGATGCCGATCGCCATCGGCACGGACCGCTCGGCCAGCCCGTCGGCGCCGCGCAGCTCGAAGTCACGCAGGCCCTGCCAGGCCCGGGCCTGGCTGTTCTCCCAGGCCCGCACGTCCAGCCTGGCCGGCAGTTCGGGGCTGCGGATCAGGGTGTCCTGCAGGGCACGCAGCCGGACGAAGTCCGGACCCTCGGTGAGTCGCTGGTACGCCGCCCGTTCCGACCCGGGCAGGTCGGCCACGGCGGTCTCGGCCAGGAACCGCTGGTTCTCGATGGTGCGCACCAGCTGCTCGTGCTCCCCCTCGCCGTACCGGCCGGCGGTGATCGCGCCGGCCAGCAGTGCGTCGGCCTGGCCGAGCAGCTCCCGGGACCGGCCGAGCGCGGTGAGCGCCAACGCCTCCCGGTTGAGCTGGACATCGGGCATCGCGGCCATGGCGGAGAACGCCTGGAAGGCGGTGTTGATCATTCCGCTGTAGAGGCCGATCGCTCCGGCACGGTCCACCTTGCCGGCGTCGATGAAGCCCCGGCCCGCGGGTAGCGCGTCAAGCGCGGAGACCAACTGGTCGAGGCGGGCGTCGAGCAGGTCGTCGGCGGCGTCGCGCAGGTCGTCACCGTCGACCCGGCGGCGCAGTTCGGCGACCGCCCGGTCGGTACGGGCCCGCTGCTCGGCCAGGGCGGGAAGGGTCGTGTCGCCGGCGAGCTGGACGACCGAGAGCCGGCGTTCCCGTTGCAGCTCGGCTACCACCGTCTCACCCGGACGGCCCAGGTCGTAGAGGTAGGTGCGGGCGGCCAGCAGGTTGAGCGCCGGCCCGAAGGTCAGCGTGGTGGCGAAGATCCAGAGCGCCAGCAACGCGGTCACCGGACCGATGACCAGCGCGGTCAGCTTGGCGCGGATCGGCCAGTCACGGGTGTTCATCAGACCTCGCCCGGAAGGTGTCGCAGGAGTGGCGCCGACATCTTCCGGAAGCTGCCCGGCCACGACGCCGGCCCCCGGCTCAGGCGCCTTGGGCAGGATACGTAATCACCGACGGATGCACTACCGGCCGTCTCGCCGGGGACTACCGTCCGAGATGGTCCCGTGTGGACGCCGTTCGACGCGGGCGGACCACCGAAAGCGGCCGGCGGAGCGCGCGCCTGGTCGTGGGACCGGGTGCCGGCCTTCGGGTGCCCCGGCGGCACCCCACGGCGGTCCCCTTTTCTGGAATCAGCCAAGTTCTCCCCGGGGTCGCCCGGCCGCCCGGAGGTTTCACCCGGGGAATCGCCGACGGAAAGTCGGCCGGATCGGGATTGGCGATCACCACACGGAGGGAATACCAGGCGGCGAAGGAGGAGCCATGTCGCCCACGCAGGTAGTCGTCACAGTCATCGTCGTTCTCATCATCGCGGCGCTGGCCGCGATCGCCGTCGTGGCCAGCCGCCGGCGGGCTCTCCGGCAACGCTTCGGCCCCGAGTACGACCGGGCCGTCGCGGAGCAGGACAGCCGGTCCGCCGCCGAGCGGGAGCTGCGCGATCGGGAGCGCCGCCACGCCGAACTGGAACTCACCCCGCTCAGCCCGGAGTCCCGGGCGAAGTACGCCGCGGCCTGGGAGGAACTCCAGGTCCGCTTCGTCGACTCCCCCACGGAGACCGTGGGCGAGGCCGACGAGCTGGTCAGCCGACTGATCGCCGAGCGCGGGTACCCGACCGGCGAATTCTCCGAGCAGGCCGCCCACCTCTCCGTCGAGCACGCCCGCACCCTGGACCACTACCGGGACGCCCACGAGATCCGGCTGCGCAACGAGCGCGGCGAGGCCAGCACCGAAGACCTCCGGCAGGCGCTCGTGCACTACCGGGCCCTCTTCGCCGACCTGCTCGGCGAGGACCCGGTTGCTGCGGAGCCCCCGGAGCAGCGCCACCCCGACCACGAGCACGAGCAGGACGTAACGAGCCGCTGAGGAGGCCGCCGCCATGCGCCAGGAAGAGCAGCAGATCACCCAGGAGCACCCCGAGGCCGTCCGGTCGGAGCCGGTGGCCGTACCCCCGCCCGGTGAGGTCGACGAGAACGGCCACCGGAGCGACCGGGACGACGTACCCGAGGACGCGCTGGACGACCGGGGCACCTTCGACGACCCCGCGGTGAGCGGCGATCGTGCCGACGACCGCAACGCCGACGATCCGGACGAGCTGGACGAAACCCGGGACACCCGGGACGCGGAAGCCGCCGACGCCGACGGGGACGGCCGGACCGAGTACCACGATCCGGCGCCGCTGCCGACGGCGTTCGGGGCGACCACGGTGGGCGACGCGGTGGCCGCCTCCGCGATGGCCAGCGGTCGGCCCGAGGACGAGCGCGACCCGCGCGGCGAGGACACCGCGGTGCCGGGCGACGGCGCTCCCGGGCGGACCGACGCCCTCGACGACGAGCGGGCCGACCCGACGGCCGGCGACCGGCTGCACGACCCGGACCGCTGGGCGGACGAGGACTCCGGCGCGGCGCGCGACGACGCGCCGGAGGCCGGCGCGGTCGGGTACGGCAGCGCGGAGCCGGAGATGGTCGACCCGGACGCCAGCGCCGCCGCGGCCGGCGCGGGCGCGGCCGGCATGGCCGACGCCGCGGCCTCGACGGCCCGCCCCACCCCGGGCGCGGTGCCTTCCGACGCTGCCACCCTCTTCGCCCCCGAGGCCGCGCAGGGCTTCCGGGACCGCTGGCGGGATGTGCAGCTGCGCTTCGTGGACGACCCGAAGGCCGCGGTCGGCGAGGCGCAGTCGCTGGTCGACGAGGCCATGGAGGCGCTCGCCGTCGCGCTGCGGGAGCAGAAGAGCAAGCTGGGCGGCTGGCAGGAGTCCGGCTCGACCGACACCGAGCAGCTCCGGGTGGCCGTACGCGGCTACCGCGACTTCCTGGACCGGGTCCTGGGCCGCTGAAGCCCTCCACCACGGAGCCCCGGCCGGTTCGCGGCCGGGGCTCCGGCGTGTGGAGCAGATCGCACTTCCCGGCATGAAATTTCGCAAACCGGGTACCTGCGGGCGCAGCACCGCGCTACGGAGGGAGGCCCGGCATGGGTGGCGGCCTACGGCTGAACATGAACGCCTTGGACTACCTGATCCTGGCGCTCTACTTCGTCACGGTGCTGGGCGTCGGTTTCGCGGCCCGGCGCGCGATCCGTACCAGCGTCGACTTCTTCCTCTCCGGCCGGTCCCTGCCCGCGTGGGTGACCGGCCTGGCGTTCATCTCGGCGAACCTGGGCGCGCTGGAGATCATCGGCATGGCCGCCAACGGCGCCCAGTACGGCGTGATGACGGTCCACTACTACTGGATCGGCGCCGTCCCGGCGATGGTCTTCCTCGGCATCGTGATGATGCCCTTCTACTACGGCTCCAAGGTCCGCAGCGTCCCCGAGTACCTGCGGCTGCGCTTCAACCGCCCGACGCACCTGCTCAACGCGATCAGCTTCGCGATCGCCCAGGTGCTCATCGCCGGGGTGAACCTGTACGCGCTGGCCCTGATCATGGAGGCGCTGCTCGGCTGGCCGCTCTGGGTGGCGATCGTGGTGGGCGCGCTGATCGTGCTCGCGTACATCACCATCGGCGGGCTCTCCGGGGCGATCTACAACGAGGTGCTCCAGTTCTTCGTGATCGTCGCCGGGCTGGTGCCGATCACCGTGCTCGGCCTGATCAAGGTGGGCGGCGTGTCCGGCCTGATGGACGCGGTGCGCGGCTCCAAACTCGGCGACGCCGGCCTGCACGCCTGGCAGGGCACCGGCAGCTCGGACAACCCACTCGGCGCGCACTGGCTGGGCATCGTCTTCGGCCTCGGCTTCGTGCTTTCGTTCGGCTACTGGACCACGAACTTCGCCGAGGTGCAGCGGGCGCTGTCCGCGCGCAACATGAGCGCCGCCCGCCGGACGCCGATCATCGGCGCGTACCCGAAGCTGCTCATCCCGGCGGTGACCGTGATCCCCGGCCTGATCGCCCTGATCACCGTCAAAGGGCTGGGGGCTGACCAGGGCGCCCTGGTCTACAACAACGCCATCCCGCTGCTCATGCGCGACCTGCTGCCCAACGGGGTGCTCGGCATCGCGGTGACCGGTCTGGTCGCCTCGTTCATGGCCGGCATGGCCGCCAACGTCAGCGGCTTCAACACGGTCTTCACCTACGACATCTGGCAGGCGTACTTCCGGCGGGACCGCTCGGACGAGTACTACGTCAGGGTCGGCCGGCTCGCCACCGTCGCGGCGGTGGTGGTCGGCATCGGGACGGCGTTCATCGCGGCCGGCTTCAGCAACATCATGAACTACATCCAGGCCCTCTTCTCGGTGTTCAACGCGCCACTGTTCGGCACCTTCATCATCGGCATGTTCTGGAAGCGGATGAGCGCGCTGGCCGGCTTCTGGTCCCTGCTCTCCGGCACCGTGGTGGCGATCGCGACGTACCTGCTCTACCGGGCCGGCGTGATCCACTTCAACTCCGACCTGGAGGAGAGCTTCTGGGGCGCGGGCCTGGCCTTCGTCACCGTGGCGGTGGTCGCCGTGATCGTCACCCCGCTGACCCGGCCGAAGCGCGACCACGAGTTGGAGGGGCTGGTGTACGGCCTGGCCGACACCACGCTGACGGACGACTCGCTGGCCGGCGACGCCGCCTGGTACCGCTCGCCGGTGCTGCTCGGCGTGGTCGCCCTTGTCCTCGCCGCCCTCTTCTACCTCCCGGTCTTCTGAGAGGGGACGCCCGATGTCCGACCACCGCGAGCACCACCACTACGACCGCGAGTCGTACGACCCGCTGGTCGAGGAGACCGAGGAGGAGCGGGACCGCTCCGCGGCGGCCCGCCTCTTCGATATCCGCCGGGTGATCGGCGGGCTGTTCGTCGCGTACGGGCTGATCGTGGGCCTGATCGGGCTCTTCGACTCGGCGGCGGAGATCGACAAGGCGCAGGGCGTCCGGATCAACCTGTGGGCCGGCCTGGTCATGCTGGTCTTCGGGCTGGCGATGCTCGGCTGGCAGTGGGTCAGCCCCAACCGGCCACCGAAGCCGCACCACGGCGAGGAACGCTGAACCCGACGCCGGGCCCGCATGCCCCGGCTCCCAGGGGGTACCCCGCATGGATCACGGAACGGGACAGGAGGGCAGCAGCATGACGGATCGTGACCGCTACGGCGGACGGCCGTTGGAGGAGACCCCCGAGGTGGCCGCGGCGGTGGACGACGACAGCACGGTGCCGCAGCTGCGGAGCGGCGGCACCGACCCGGACAATCCCGTCTTCACCGAGCCCGACGGCGCGGTGCCCGACACCGGGTCCCCGGACCTTCTCGGCGACCCGTACGCGGCCGGGACCGGCGCCACGGGCACCGGCACCGGGGCGGGCGGGGACAACATCCGGACCGGCGCGGAGCAGCCGTGGGAGCCGGAGGACCTGGTGATGGCCCGGGGCCAGGACCTCACCCCGGAGAACCTCGAACGGGCCCGCCGTGACCTGGCCGAGCTGGGCCGGGCGGCGATCGAGAAGACGGTCCCCTGACGCGCTGACCGCCGAGCGCGGGTCGGGCGCCTCCCGGACAGCCGGGGGCCCCTGGCCGACGTGGGCGTCGGCCAGGGGCCCGGGGAACCCGCGCGGCGGTGCCTCACTCCCGCCGCTGCGGGTGGGCCGGCCGCCGGATCAGGAGAGCGGCGGGTAGGCGTTCTGCATGAGCTCCTGGAACTGGGCCGGGAACCACGCACCGGAGATCGGGGCGTTCGGCAGGGCGCCGGTCAGGCTGTTGCCGTTGCGGGCGTTGCCGGTGTACGTCGGGTCGCACATCCGGTCGAAGCCCTTGCCCTCGTCGTTCGGGATGGCGGTGCTGGAGCCGTCCGACTCACCCGGGGGCTTCACCCAGACGTACGCGTCGATGCCCGACTCGGGGTTCGCCCTGGGACGCTCGCCGAGGCCCGCGCCGGCCTGGTTGCACCAGTTGCCGGCGTGGATCCGCCGGTCGATGCGGCCACCGTCGACGTAGGTGTCGACGCTGGTCGTCGCGCCCGGGCCGGTGGGCCGGGCGGAGCCGCCCCAGCCATTGCGGGAGGTGTCGATCAGCATGCCGATGTTGCTCTCGAAGCCGACCGAAACCAGCTTGTTGCGGAACGCCTGGGCGAAGGAGAGTTCGTCCACGTACTGGTTCCAGTCGATCCACTTGGACTGCCGGACGCTGGTGCCGTTCACCGTGTCGGTGATCTTGATGTACAGCTCCTTGAGCGCCGAGTAGTTCGCCGTGTTCACGATGAACCCGGTGACGTTGTGCACGGTGCTGCCGGAGGCGGTGGCCGCGGTCTTGAGGATGTCCGCGGTCGGGCCGAAGTTGCTGTCCCAGCCGATCCAGCCGTGGTGCGCCGCGTCGATGTAGTTGTAGACGTTGCCGATCGCGCCCAGCTTGGCCAGGGCGTAGCCGACGCCGTTCACGTACGCGCCGTTGGCCTTGACCGTGTCGCACATCGCGGTGCCGCCGGCGTTGCCCGAGGTGTTGGTCACCAGGTTGGGCAGCGAGTCGATCTCGATGATGTTGACGATCCGCAGGTTGCTGTACTTCGCGTCGCCCTGGATCGCCGCGATCGGGTCGATGTACTCGGCCTTGTAGCGGGGCAGCTCGTCCGGGCCCAGCTCACCGTTGGAGGCCAGCGCGGCGCAGTCCCGGCCGGGCAGGTTGTAGATGACGAACTGGATGTAGCCGGCACCCTGGGCGAGCGCGGCGTCCAGGTGGTCCCGCACGCCCATCGAGCCGTTGGAACTGCTGTTCGGGGTGCCGTTGATCGCGGCGATCCGGTCGAGCCAGACCGCGGTCGGGTTGTTCGACACCCGACTGCCGCCGGTCACCGACTCGGCCTTGGCCTTCCACTCCGGGTTGACGTACCCCTTGACCCCGGCGTACGGGTTGTCCGCCTTCTGTCCCGGCGGCGGGGTCGTCGGCGGGGGGCTCGACGGCGGCGGGCTGGAGGGCGGCGGGCTCGACGGCGGGGGAGTGGACGGCGGGGGGCTCGACGGCGGGGTGCCGCCGTTGCAGACCGTGCCGTTCAGGGTGAACGAGGTCGGCTTCGGGTTGCTGCCGCTCCACACGCCGTTGAAGCCGATGCTGACCGTGGTGCCGGACGGCACGGACCCGTTCCACGACTCGTTCTGGGCGGTGACGTTCTGGCCGCTCTGCGACCACTTCGCCGACCAGCCCTGCTGCACCTTCTGGCTGCTGTTCGGGAAGGTGAAGCCGAGGGTCCACGAACTCAGCGGGTCGCCGAGGTTCTTGATGTTGACGGTGGCGGTGAAGCCGCCGGGCCAGTCGCTGGTGGTGTAGTCCACGCTGCACTGGGTCGCGGCCTGCGCCGCGGTGACCGGGAGGGTCACCAGCCCACCGGCCACCAGGACGCCGGCGCTGGTCAGCGCGAGCGTCCGGCTCCGGCCGGACAGCCTTCTCCACAGATTCATGCCACTGATCTCCTTGGGCGAGACCGGATCCGCGTACGGCCCGGCGAAACGGCCCTCGGGACGTCCGCGAGGGACGACCGTCGGCGCCACGGGTGTCTTCGGGGGTGCCCGACCCGGACGGGCGTGGTGGTGGTGTGCGCAGCCGGCGTACCGGCCGGCCATGGTGTCGGACGTCGCCCGGTGGACCCGGTTGCCCTCGACGTCTGCGCTCGCGGTGTGGCTCCCGAACCGCGTGCAGCGATTCTTGCATGGGAGCGCTTCCATGGCAACGCCTCGATGCGCCGGAGGAACGCGCGGGGCGAACGGCGCGAGGCGGGACGGTGTGGCCGGGCGCCCCAGACAGGCCCTGACAGGTGGGGCCCGGCAGGGCGATGTCGCGGCGGGACGTCGGGGCGCAGGCACGCCACGGGGGTCGAGCCGGCCCGAAGACCGCAGGGGTCGCACTGGTGCCGCCATTGCCCTTCTAACACCCCGATGCCAACAAGAGCCAGCAAACTCCTAAACGCGAATCTTTCCTCGGATAACTCGTGAAACGGGCTAACGTCGGGCGTAGCTCGACTGTCGTCGGGTTCAGGACAAAGAGGGATGGAGTGACGCGGGTCATGGGAAAGAAGATGCTCGGGAAGGTCGTTGCGGGTGCCGCTCTCGGCGGCGCGTCCCTGCTGCTGTTCTCGCCCGGGGCGGCGAACGCGGCCGGACCCAGCGCGTACGTGGGCAACGCCGTTGCCAAGCCGCAGGTCAGTCTTCCTGAGACCTGCCCTGGGGACCACGGGGACTGGGACCACAAGGACTGGGACCGGAAGGACTGGGACCGGAAGGACGAGGACCGGAAGGACTTCGACTTCAAGAAGGACGGCAAGGACCGGGACGGCAAGGACCGGGACGGCAAGGACAAGGACCGCAAGGACCGGGACGGCAAGGACTGGCAGGGCTACGACACCTGGCAGCCGGAGGCCGACGGCCAGGGCGGGGGCATGGCCGACGACCAGTCGGACAAGGACCGGGACCGCAACGACCGGGACAACAAGGAGCACGACGGCAAGGACCGGGACCGCAAGGACCGGGACCGCAAGGACCGGGACCGCAAGGACCGGGACAACAAGGACCGGGACAACAAGGACCGGGACAACAAGGACCAGGACAACAA